>NZ_JBDKSX010000140.1:0-60342 GCF_039680435.1 Mizugakiibacter sp.
GACCTATTGCGTCGGCGCCGAGGCGGCCTATCACCTGACCGGGCTGTATCCGCCCGACTGGAACGGCAGGAAGTGGGATCGCCCGGTCGTGGTGTGGGCGTCGTCTGAAACTGGCGAGAGCACGCGCGACAACCCGCAGCGCGCCCTGCTTGGGCTGCCAGGCGAGGAAGGCACGGGAGCCGTACCGAAGCGCTGCCTTGGGATGTCTACCGGCCTGTATGGTATGGCGTCTGGTACGGCTGACCTGTACGACTTCATCAGGGTGCGGCACTACACCAACGGCCGCTTCGATGGCTGGTCGCTGCTGCGCTTCAAGTATTACGCGCAGGGCCGCAAGAAGTGGCAGGGCCCGCCCGTCGACTTCGTATGGTTCGACGAAGAGCCGCCGTCCGACATTTACGACGAGGGCTTGGCGCGCACGATCGCCACTGGCGGTATGGCGGCACTGTCATTCACGCCGCTGCTCGGCATGTCAGAGGTGGTCCGGCGCTACCTTGTAGACCCGACGCCTGACCGCGGCGACGTCAACATGACGATCGAGGATGCCGAGCATATCTCGCCAGAGCAGCGGGCACGCGTCATTGCGGCATTCCCGGCGCATGAGCGCGAGGCGCGGGCGAAAGGCATTCCGACGCTGGGTAGCGGGCGCATCTTCCCGGTCGGTGAAGCGCTGATCGAAGAGCCGGCGATTGAGATTCCGAAGCACTGGCCACGATTGGCCGCCCTGGACTTCGGCTGGGATCACCCGACCGCAGCCGTTTGGGGAGCGTGGGACCGCGACACTGATACGGTGCATATCTACGATGCCTATCGGGTGCGCGAGCAGCCCATCGCCGTGCATGCGGCCGCGTTCAAGCTGAAAGGCGAGTGGATCCCGATGGCATGGCCGCATGACGGCCTTCAGCATGAAAAGGGCTCCGGCATCCAGATGGCCGAGCAGTACCGCACCCATGGCGTGAAGATGACCGCGGAGATGGCGCAGTTCCCGCCATCGTCGGACGAGGACACGACCACATCCGTCGTGTCCGTCGAGGCCGGCGTGAGCCTGATGCTGGACATGATGCTGACCGGACGGCTGAAGGTGGCCAAGCACCTCAAGGACTGGTTCGACGAGTTCAGGCTGTACCACCGCAAGGACGGCAAGATCGTCAAGGAATACGACGACCTGCTGAGTGCGACGCGCTACCTGATCATGATGCTGCGTTACGCGGAAACCGAGCCGCAGCCGGTCAACGTAAGAGCAAGGCGGTTTAACTGGAGGGTTGGCTGATGGCCGATACGAACAACACTGGTGTCCAGGAGCTCGCGCTCGCAGAGTGGCAGCAGTACCTCGGCGAGATCCGGGAGCAGCCGCCGTGGCGCCGCGAGGCCGACGTCATCGCCGACTACTACGACGGCAACCAGCTGGACTCCGAGACACTGCGGGCGATGGAAGAGCTCGGGATGGCGCCGATCATTGAGAACCTGATGGCGCCGGCGATCGACTCGGTGCTCGGTATGGAGGCGAAGAACCGGCGCGACTGGCGTGTGACCGGGCAGGGCAACGGCCAGCCGCCCGATGTCGCCGAGGGCATGAACCAGAAGATCAACGAGGCAGAGCGCGAGGCCAAGGCTGACCGCGCATGCTCGGATGCGTTCGCATCGCAGGCCAAGGTCGGCCTCGGCTGCGTCGGCGTCGGACTCAACCACGACCCATTCAAGTACCCGCATCAGGTCGAGGCGGTGCATCGCAACGAGGTGTTTTGGGACTGGAAGGCGAAGCCAGACCTGTCGGACGCGCGCTACTTCATTCGCCAGCGCTGGCACGACCTCGATGTGCTGCAACTGGCGTTCCCGGACAAGGCTGACCTGATCCAGCATTCAGGAACCGGCTGGGCGACGACAGACCTGGAACTGCTGATGGATGGCGGCCAGAGCACGGGGCTGGCGCGCGAGTACTCGACCGAGCAGCAATTTGGCAGCGGGCTCACCGGCAACGGCTACACCATGCTCGAAATGGAGTGGCGCGAGCTTTACCGCAAGCGCCTGTGCCTGTCCGAGGTGTGGTATCGGCGCTGGGTGCGCGGCAAGGTGCTGAAGTCGCCGGACGGCCGGGTGGTCGAGTACGACCCGAAGAACCCGCTGCACGTAGCGGCGGTGCAGTCTGGCATGCTGCGTCCGCAGGACGCCCTGTATTCGAAGGTGCGTCTGTCGTGGTGGATCGGCCCGCACAAGCTGGCCGACATCCCGAACCCGTACAAGCACGGCAAGATCCCGTATGTGCTGTTCTTCGGCAAGCGCGAAGACCTGACCGGCATTCCGTATGGACTCGGCCGGCCGATGAAGCCGCTGCAGGACGAGATCAACGCCCGCAACACCAAGATGCAATGGCTGCTGGTGGCCAAGCGCATCACCATGACCAAGGGCGTGACGGACCCCGACCAGGCGCGCAACGAGGCCAGCCGCCCGGATGCCGTGCATGTGCTCGACCCCGAGAAGCTGCGCAACGGCGGCATGTTCAAGGTCGAATCGGACTTCTCGCTCGAGCAGCAGCAGTACAACGCCCTGGTCGACAAGCGCGAGGCGCTGAAGAACGTCGCCGGCATCTACAAGGCGTTCGAGGGCAACAACAGCAATGCCACGTCGGGGCTGGCGATCAATTCGCTGGTCGAGCAGTCGACGCAGACGCTGGCCGAGATCATGGACAACTTCACCTTCGGCCGCGCCGAGGTGGGCGACATGCTGCTGTCCAACCTGATCCAGGAGATCGGCGAGCAGGAAGTCGAGGTCGAGGTCAAGCGCGACTTCGCGCAGGCCAAGACGGTGGTTATCAACCAGCGCGCCGTGGACGAAGCTGGCAATGAGGTGCTGAACAACGACCTGCAGCGCGCCAGGCTCAAGGTGGCGCTGACCGACGTGCCAAGCACGCAGAGCTACCGCCAGCAGCGCCTGATGATGCTGACCGAGATCACCAAGAGCCTTCCCCCCAACCTGCAGGCGCTGGTCATCGACTTCGTTATCGCCTCGACCGACATCCCCGAGCGCGATGCCATCGTCGAACGCCTGCGCAAGGCGCTCAACCTCGGCGGCGACCAACCGCCGAGGACACCGGAAGAGGCCGCCGCACAGCAACAGGCTAAGGAACAGGCCGCCGCCGCGGATGCGCTGCAGCAACGGGTTGCCGACCTCGAAATCCGCGAGCGCGAGGCCAAGGTCGAGAAGATGCTGGCCGAGGTCGAGAAGCTACTACGCGATGCCCGTAACCCGGTCCAGCGCGAGGTGGCGCTCATCAACGCGGACAGCGCCGCCAATGCCGCGGCGGTCAGCCATGCGGCAGCCGAGAGCCAGGCGATCACCGCGGCCGCGCTCCAGCACCTTGCAGAGGAACGTGCGGAGGAAGAGACGGCAGAGCAATCCGGCGCGACCCAGCCGAGCAGCTCGGCGCCCGCTCCGCAGCAGGGTGGCGGCCTGCCGATGCCGTCCGGCCAGGACGAGGAAGCCGCCGAGCAGGTCGACAATGCGCAGGAGGAAGCGGACGAGCAGACGGTAGCGCCCGCCGTGCCCACCGGCGCGATGCCTGCGCAAAATGTCTTGCAACCCGAACGGGGATCGTGATAAATAGGCAACAGCGCCACAGATGCGCCCGCAGTTTTCGTCAGCCCGAACGATAGAGGGCAAAGCGCAGCCACCCAACCGGGTGGCTTTTTTATTTTGCACTCCTGACGCAGCCCAGCGATAAGGGTTTCCAGTACTGGAAAAGGAGAAGAAGAGCATGTCCGAAGCAGCAGCAACCGAAAAGAAAGACCTGTCCTACTACCTCAACCATCCTGACGAACTCGGAGACTTGCCGAACGAACAGATCGACGCGCTCGCTACACAAGGCGAGAGCAGCGGAGAACCGGACGCGGCAACCGAGAACAAGGGCGATACCGAGAGTGCCGCAACGCCCGGCGACACCGCAGGAACTGAGAAAAAGGACGAGCAATCCGCCAAGCCCGATGACCAGACGCCCGAGGGCATCCTTGCACGAGACGGAAAGCACATCATCCCGTACTCGCGCCTGGAGGCAGCCGAGGCAAAGGCGCGTGACCTGTCGAAGCAGATCGAAGGACTGCAGGCCAAGATCGACGGCAAGCAGGAAGCCGAGTCCAAGACGGGTACCGAGCAGGAAGACGGGCTTCTCAGCGACACCGAGCTCGAAGAACTCGAGCATGATCTCCCGGCGCTGGCCAAGGTCATTCGTGCCCAGCAGTCGCAGATCAGGCAGCTGAACGGGCGGGTTGAATCGCTGAATGAGTCGCACAAGAGCCATGAGGAAGTGCAGGCACGCGACGCGCAAACCGCGTGGAACGAAGCGCTGTCGAAGAACCCGAAGGCCGCCTATCTGGACCAGACCCTGAGCCCGGAAGTCGGACAGAAGTTCGTCAACGCCGCTGCGAGCCTGCACGACAACTGGAGCGAAATGAGCGACGACGATCGTGCTGCCGCAATCGTGCGCCAGTACGAAGCCGTCAACGGCGAGATCAAGGTCAAGCAGGTTGCTACGCAGCAGGACAAGCCCACGGCCAAAGAGCCGGAGAAGAAGCCGGATGTGCCGCTTTCGATGTCCGCCATTCCTGGCGGTTCGGCGCCGCCCGTCGACGAAGCCGCAGCGCTCGCGCAGAAGTCTGGCGTCGAGTTGCTGGCGATGTTCGAAAAGATGACGCCGGACCAGATCGAGGCGCAGCTCAACCGGATCTGACCCTCAACCAAACCGAAACCCGAACCGCCGCAAGGCGGTTTTTTTATTCCCGAAAGGATTGAATCATGTCGCAAACCCGCGTCGCTTCCGGCTCCGATCAGGCAGCCGTTCTCTACGGTGCCGCCCTCTTCGCGCAAGCGCAGAAGAAGGCCGGCACTTTCCGCAGCATGGTGGGACCGAAGCCCACCCAGGCCGAGGCCGAAGGCAAGATCGGCAAGCTCCAGACCGCCCCCGGCATGCCCATCGTCGAGATTTACGATCTCACGACCACGGCTGGCGAAACGGTCAAGATGGACTGCATCGACATCGTGACGGCCAAGCCGATCATGGGCTCCAAGAATGCCGAGGGCAAGGGCTCTCCGCTGTCGTTCTCGACCATGGACCTGTCGCTCAACCAATGGACCTTCCCGGTCAGCGGCGGTGACAACCTGAGCCAGCAGCGCACGCCGCACAACCTGCGCTCGCTGGCCCGCGCTACCGCTGTCGGCCTCGCTGCGCGCTACACCGAGCAGCGCTCGCTGGTGCATCTGGCCGGCGCGCGCGGCCAGGCGAACGGCGCCGATTGGGTGATCCCGCTGCAGTTCGCGTCGGGCTCGAACTCTGGCGGTGATGCCGATTTCGCCGACATCCTGATCAACCCGGTGAAGGCGCCGACCTACAACCGCCACTTCATCGTCAACGGTACCGACATCATCCAGGGCGGCGCGGCCGGCTCGCACGCGCTGAAGTCGATCGACTCGACCGACCTGCTGAAGCTGGGCCACCTGGACCAGCTGCGCAACGTCATCGACAACCTCGACCTGACGCTGCAGCCGGTGCAGATCGCCGACGACCCCGCGGCCGGCGACGAGCCGATGTGGGTGATGCTGGTCCCGGCCAACGTCTACTCGAGCCTGCTGACCGAGGGTTCGCTGCGCGCTTTCCAGCAGAACGCGATCAACCGTGCCGCCTACGGATCGAAGCACCCGCTGTTCCGTGGCGAGGTCGGCATGTGGAACGGCATCCTGGTGAAGAAGATCACCCGCGCCATCCGCTTCCTGCCGAGCGACTACGTGAACGTCATCGACAGCGCTGGTGCGGCAGCCGGCACCGAGACGGCGGTTCAGGTCAACACCGCCCTGACCGCTGGCTACGGCGTCGAGCGCTGCATCCTGCTGGGCGCGCAGGCGCTCGGCCGCGCCTACGGCAAGGACTCGAAGAGCGGCACCCACTACTCGTGGGCTGAGAAGTGGCAGAACTTCGGCCGCGACCCCGAGTTCGCCGTGTTCGGCATCGAGGGCGACGAGAAGGTGCGCTTCAACGTCCCGGACGGCACCGGCGCCAAGGTTCCGACCGACCATGGGGTGATCGTTCTCGACGTCGCCTGCAAGCAGTCCGTTGCCTAAGCCACTGGCTGAACCGCCCGGCCTCGCGCCGGGCCCTACCTGAATTTTCCAGAAGGGAACCGAAATGGGAACCAAAACCACCAGCAGCAAGAAGCAAATCCAGTCGTCCGGCGTCGGCAACTCGGTCGTGTTCCATGACCAGGTTGCCGTTGCGGCGGCCGACGTTGGCGCCGCGGATGTCATCCAGCCCGTCATCGTCGCGGCCGGTACCTACGTTCACAAGGTCCGCACCAAGACGACCGACCTGGACAGCAACGTGACGCCGACGCTGACCGCCAAGATCGGCTTCACGCCGGTCGACGGCAGCGCCGCGCCGTCCGGTGCTGATACGGCCGTGTCGGCTGACGCCGCTTGGGGCCAGGCGGCCGAGGTCAAGTCGTTCGACGTGATTCCGCCGTATCTGGTCGAGAAGGACTCGTACCTCAACATCGTCGTCGGTACCGGATCGGCGACGGCTGCTGCAGGAACTGTCTCCGCGGTGGTCGAGGGTGAGGGCGTCGGCGCGGCCTAAGCCGTGCTCAATGCCGTGGATAGCGGGGTGGCTCAGGCCGCCCCGCCTGTTTCGTAAGGGAAACCATGAACAGCATTGTCGGAGTGCGCTATATCGGCAGCAAGGCACGGCAAACTGACAGCGTGCTCAATACGGGCGCTGTCTGGAAGCCCGGGCAGGTCCACAACTTCCATGAATCGATGGCGAAGCAGCTGCTGCGCCACCATGGATCATACGAAGAGGCGCCTGTATCTGCCGAGGGCGATACCTTTCTTGGCGCCAATCACAAGAGCGCGCGCGAGCCCGTCGCCGTCGTCAACATCAACGCCATGGGAAAGGACGCGCTGGCGCTGTTCGCGCGGCACCAGTTCAACCGAACGGTCGACACTGAAGGCCGCAGCGACGACGACGTGCGCACTGAAGTGCATCGCCTGATGATCACCACCAACATGGACGACGCGGCATCCGAAGCGCTTAACGCCCATCCCGATGGTATCCCGTACCCGCTCATGGTCAGCGCAGCAGAGTACGAGGCGCTGACGGCCGGCCTGATCGTCGCCAAGCTGGTGCCTGCCGAGGTCGCCGATGAGATCCCGGAAGCGATTACCGACGAGAAGCATGCGCAGATGGTCCAGCATGAGGCCGCGCGGCATGAATCCGGCGAAGTAATCCCGACGCTCGAGCAGCTGCTGGAAAGCCTCGAAACCAAGGATGACCTGATGGCATTCGCCGTGCAGGAGAAGATTGACGGCCTGAGCTTCCGCAACTCCGTCGAAACCATGCGCGATCGCATCCGCGAAGCGATCACCTCGCGGGCGTCTGAATGAACCTTACTGAGGTTCGGCCCTACGTGCAGCCGCACGTCCAGGGCTGCCCGACCATCGTTGTCGATCAGGCAATCACCCGTGCTGCCATTGAGTTCTGCCAGAAGACCGGCGTGTGGCGCTACGACCATGTACCGGTCGCGGCAGTCGAGGCGACTACCGCCTACAGCTTCGCGCCGCCTGACGGCGCCAAGGTCGAGCGCGTGCTGGCGGCCTGGCTCGACGGCGTGCCGCTGACGGTGAAGAACGCCACCGACCTCTTGGGCGTCGATGACTGGAAGACCGCGACCGGAACGCCGACGCACCTTGTCGTGCTCAACGACACGCAGTTCCGCCTGTACCCGCTCGGCGCCGGCAGCGTCGACCTGACTGTGACGCTGAAGCCATCGCGTGCAGCCACCACGATCGACGATGCCATCTTCGAGGCGCATGTCGACGCCATCGCCGATGGTGCGATTGGCAAACTCGCTGCGCTTCCTGGAAAGCCGTGGAGCAGCGCCGATCTCGTCACATATCACACGGGTGAGTTCGATAAGGCCATCGACGACGCCACCATCCGCGAATTCCAGCATGCGCCGATGCGCACTGCGAATCCGCCACTCTGAGCAAAGGGGAAAACCATGTATGCAGCGCTGATTAAGGCCAACGTCGATAGCCGCGGCCTGGATTTGTCTGGTGATGTCGTTCCGATGCTGGCAGGGACGACGCACCTGGTCAGCATGAATGACGTCAATTTCTTCAAGAGTCACCCCGATGTTTTCTCGGTTCTTCAGGAGAATGTCACCCCCGTTCTGCTCGATGCGTCAGGCAATGTCACCGCGAACATCAATCTACGCACCGACACCCTGGCGAACCTGCTCGCGCTCGCAAGCGGCGGCGGAACGTCCGAGGTTGGATACGATCCGGCGACACACACACTCGTCTTTTTCAATGGCGTACCGGGAGAGGCGAAAGCGTCTGGTCGAGAAATCGTTATCGCACGAATGATCTGCCCTACGTCAGCGACCGGCCTTGACGGGACTGGCACGCCAGGGACCGCTCCGACTGTCTGGAAGCCGATCACGATTAACAACGCGTCCTCTCTGATTGACGATGGAATTCTCGATGTTGCCAACCCGACCGAGATGGTGTGGCCGGCGAACGCCAACGCCGTCAGGATCAAGCATAGTGGCCGGTTCGCGGCCAACGCTTCGGGCGTGTACAGGATGCTTCGGCTTGAAGGGTACTCAGCCGGCCTCTGGACTTCACTGTTGGCGTGCCCGAATGCGGGCAACTACATGGGTGGGCTTACGACTGCTCAGGCGCAGCCGATCACGTTTATCGGGACGGTCAAACCGGGCGTGTTGCCGTCGAGGATTCGGCTTGTTGCAACGACCGATGCCGGTGCTGTCGTGTCGTACATGGCATCGCTCTCGCCTCTGGACATCGAGTTTCTGGCCCTTTGATGAATATTTTCGGGTCCAACACCCGCGCCTTCCCGCCGGCGCTCAAGCATTTCTTCCGCTGTACGGAACGCAGCGGGTCGGTCATCTATGATGACGCGGGCGGGGTAGAGTGGGATCCGAGCGTCGGCGGATATTCGCTCGCGTTCGATGCGGAGAAATCGCTCGGCACGGTGGCATGCCTGGGCGCGGTCGACTCAGGAAGCAAGCCCGTTGAACTGAAAACGGGGCAGTTTCATACCTTTGCTGGGAACCTGCCGACGATGTTTATGTACGCGGCACGCAAGATCATCGACCCCTACGCCCAACACGACACGAGCGTTCGGGATCTAGGTACCGCAGCAGCGCGCTTCGCCATAGGCGACATCAACAACCTCGGCACGGTGAACGGCACGAAATATGCGTCTCCAGCAGGGATCGGCCTCGCTGGCGCGCCGTTCCATCACGCCCTTGGAAGCCATTCGGCGAACAACGTCAGGATTGACTGCTCGACCTCGTACACGAACACGACGGGAGACATCGCCGAGCCTGACGCTTACCGCAGCTCGAATCTTCCTTGGCTGTGGCCGAAGTTCCTAAGCTACCTGGACTGGAAATTTTCCTACGACGCGTATTACCCCTACCGGGTAAGCCAAGCTCCGATTCTGTTGCCGCACGGCCCTGATGTCCTTGTCGTAGCCGTCCGCGATCCGAGCGTGAGCCTCTACTCGTACGGCGCGTATGACATCGCAGGCGGCGGGCGTCTCCTGTTCGCTGAAGCCGTGACGAACGGCGACACACTGGCCACGCCATTCCAGCCAAATCCCTGCATGCGCATCCACAACCTCGCCCTGTATGGGTATGCCGCCTTCGAGTTCTCGAGTGGGCTCCCGAGCAACTGGCTCACCGCGGCGCAATGGATGGGTCAGCGTTGGATGGCTGGAGAGAGGGTCATTTATCCAAAGTGGGAAGGGCTGGCCTGATCCAGGCTAACCGTCGCACATGAAGCAACGTCTGCCGCCTGATGGCGGCTTTTTAATGGGTAGAACACAGACATGCCGCTGAAACTCAGCAGCCCGATCAGCATCGCGCGCGGGATCCTCAACGATACCGACGCGGGCGGTTATCGCTACTCGGATGCCGACCTGCTGCAGTACGCCAACGACGCGCTCGATGTCATGGTCGGAATAGTTCCGCAGCTGTTCTACCAAGACATCGAGTACACCTGCACGGCGAATCAGGCCGAGCAGGCGTTGTCGTTCGGCACGTACCGGGCACTGGTCGACGTGCTGCGCATCAAGGGCGGCGGGGCGGTGACGCGCGGCGATCGCACGACGCTTGACGATTTCAAACCGGGTTGGCGCTTGGATGCTTCCGGCCCGGCACAGGACTGGATGAAGGTCGACGATGACCCCATCAGGTTCCTGATTCAGCCACCAGCGCCGAATGGCCAGATCCTGATCTGCAAGGTGGTTCCTGTCCCGGCCGAGTACTTGGCAACCGACGACACCGGCCTGCCGAACGACTGCGCGGACATGATCGCCGACTACATCGTGGCGCGTGCCGAGTCGCGCGATGCCGAGCACGTCATTTCGCAGCGCGCGCAGATGTTCGGCCAATCCTTCATCAGCAAGCTGGCCCCGAACAACCAGGGGGGTTAATCCATGGCCTACAAGGCGATAAACAACGGCTACGCAACGCTGGGAGTTGCGCTCGGGAATAACCCGGCGACGGACACCACGCTGCAGGTCGCAACCGGCAAGGGCGACCTGTTCCCTGCGATCGCGGCGCCGGACCATACCTACCTGACGCTGGAGGCATCCGGCGGCGCGATCGAGATCATCAAGGTTACGGCACGCGCGGCAGGCTCGGACAGCATGACGGTGGTGCGGGCGCAGGACGGGACCACGATCAAGTCGTGGGCGATCGGTGACATCGTGGAATGCCGGCCGTGCTCGGCAGCGATTGCCGACCTGCAGGGCGAGATTGCCGATGCCATCTCGGCGCATGATGGCCTGGCCGACCCGCACCCACAGTATGCGCTCGACACCGATCTGACGACCGGGCTTTCCGGAAAGCAGAACGCCGACACGGAGCTATCCGCACTCGCAACGCTTGCATCGGCGGCCGACAAGCTCCCGTACTTCTCAGGCGCCGGCGTGGCTGCACTGACGACGCTGACCGCATTCATGCGAACGCTGCTCGCTGATACGGATCAACAGGCAGCGCTCGCCACGCTCGGTGTGCTGCTCAACGGCGTATTGTCGAAGTCTGCTGCCTATCCGCTTATCGCGGCTGACATGGGCAAGCTCATCGAATGCACTGGCACAGGTGGGTGGGCACTGACCATCGACCCGACGCTCAATCTTGCCAACGGGGTGCATAACTCCAGCAGCGGGACGATTACGCTAACCCCAGCCACCGGAACGATCGATGGAGCGGCGAGCGTCGCCCTTGCTCCGGGTGACTCTTGCTTCGTGAAGTCCGACGGGACGAACCTGCTGACGGTAGGCCTAAGTCGGCGTCCAGGGAGTGCAATGGTCGACGTGAAAACAGCGCATGGACGCAGCAAGAATATCGAATACACAAATCCGTATGACCGCGATTTGGATGTTGTCATCACCCAGGCCGATGGTTCTGGTGGTATTACGTTCTACGTGGATAGCGTACTCGTTGCTGCGGCGGGTTCTGGCTCATCCGGGGCGAACTTCATCGTATCGGTCAGAATCCCGCCAGGTTCTAAGTACAAACTAGGGAATACCGGTGGGGCTATCGGATATTGGTTCGAGCGGTGAAATAGGAGTAATCAACATGCGATTTTTTAAGGACATTTCGAACAACATTAGCGCCTATCCCGCTGATGGTTCTCAAGACCATTTTATCTCGACAGACCTGGTGGAGATTTCCGAATCCGAAGCCATGTCTATTGCCGCTACGTCCAACGTAGCGGTCCCTTCCGTCGTATCCATGCGCCAAGCCCGCCGCGCGCTTTACGACGCCGGGATGCTTTCCAACGTCGAGGCAGCAATCGCAGGTATGAGCGGCGTAGATGGAGACAAGGCCCGCATCGATTGGGCAACGGCAACGACCGTCGAGCGTGGCAACGCGCTGGTAGCATCGCTGGCGGCTGCCCTCGGCCTCACCGGCGCGCAACTCGACGCGCTGTTCACGCAGGCTGCCGCGCTATGAGTTTCATACTGCTCTACCTCGCGCTCGCCTACGGCACATGGATCTGTTACCTAGCCGTGATGAACCTGATGGCGGCGCGATCACTCGGCACGCTGGGCAAGGCTGCCTATGCATTCGGCCTGCCGCTGCTGGTCGTGGGGCTGGCCGCTGATTTCCTGCTCAACATGGCGTCATCCGTGCTGTTCCTTGAGCTTCCGCATGAATTCCTGCTGACTGCACGCTGCGATCGACATATCCACGAAAAAACGGGATGGCGGAGAGCGCTGGCAGTGTGGATCTGCGCCAACCTGCTCGACCCATTCCAACACGGCGGGCATTGCCACTGATGACAGCGCTTCGCGTCACCACCTTCCAGGGCCTTCGCCCGCGCACAAATCCGCGCCTGCTCGGCGATACGCAGGCGCAGGAGGCATCGAACTGCGATATTGGCTCTGGCGTGCTGACGCCAATCAAGCGTCCGCAACTCACCTACACGCCGAACAAGACGCTTCCGGCGCTGGCGGTCTACAAGGCGATCGAAGGCGCGAGCTCGGCTTGGCTCACCTGGCCGTTCGACGTCGACGTGGTGAAGATCCCGCTGCCGGCCGGCGTGCTGGGACGCTGGGCGTGGGCTGGCGACGGCGAGCCGCGCTGGGGCAAGTTCGCCGACATCGTGAACGGGGCGGGGAACAACTACCCGGCGCAGTTCTATGCGCTCGGTATCCCGATACCGACCGGAGCGCCGGCCGTGTCTTCGTCGGGCGGCGTGAGCGCTACGACCGAGCTGCGCTACTACGTTTACACCTTCTTCTCGCAGGACGGCGAGGAATCGGGACCGTCGCCTATTTCTGCCGGGGTGTCCGGCAAGATCGACGATACCTGGGTCATCAGCGGCATGGATGCCTTCCCGGTGAGTTCGGATTCTGCCGTTGCCTACTTCAGCACCGATACGCTGGTGGTCAGCGTGGGCGCTGCGTCTGGCACGATCACCGGCGCGACGAATGCCGGGCCCATTGTCATCACCGAGACAGCGCACGGCAGGGTAAACGGCAGCCGGGTGAACATTTCCGGCGTGGGCGGCAACACCGCGGCGAACAACACCTACGCCAACCCGTATTGGGTCATCACCTACATCGACGCGAACACGTATTCGCTCAACGGATCGGCAGGCAACGGCGCCTACACGAGCGGCGGCAGCGTCCGTACCGTAACGCCGCACTGGTTGCGCGCTTCCGATGAGGTGGTACTCTCGAGCACGACCATGGCGGTGGCATCTGTACCGACCGCTTACACCTTCAATGTGACCGGCAACTACTCGGCCGCGACGACCTGGGCGCGCAAGGCACCGTGGAACACGACCGGCATGAAGCGCCGCCTGTACCGCACGGCCGGCACGGCGGCTGGCTTCCAGCTGGTCAACGACAACGTGGGCACCAGCTACAACGACACCCTGCTGGCGTCCGCAATCATGGGCGACGAGCTCATTTCAGAGGGATGGGAGCCGGCGCCGGCCGGGCTGCGCGGCCTGATCGTGACCGCATCCGGCGCGCTGGCCGGTTTCGTCGGAAACACGTTGCGCCTGTCCGAGCCGAGCCAGGGACACGCCTGGCCGAGCAGCTACGCCTACCGGACCAGCCCGCCAATCGTCGGCATCGCCACCATGGGGAGCGCAATCGGCGTCGGCACGACCGGCGTGCCGCACGTCGCCATTGGCTCCGATCCGTCCGCGATGGAGCTTGTGCCGACAAATATCCCGTATCCGTGCCTGTCGAAGCGCAGCATCGTGAGCGACGGCACCGGCATGCTGTTCGCGTCGAACGTGGGGCTAGTTCGCCTCGACCAGTCGGGGCAGACGTCCGTGTTCAGCGAGGAATGGTATGACCCGACCACTTGGGGCGCACTCTCGCCGAGCACGATGGTGTGCGCCATCGGCCCCCGCAAGCTGTACGTCATCTACACCGTTTCCGGGCGTGCCGGCATGCTGGCGTGGGACATGGTGCTCGGCGAACTGGTCGAGAACGCCATTGAGGCCGACGACCTCTACATCGACGAGGCGACCGGCGATGCCTATGTCTCCGACGCGAGCGGCATCAGTGCGCTGATCGGAGGCGCCTATGCCTCGCAACTGGTGTGGCGCAGCAAGGAGTTCGTGTTGCCGAAGCCGATCAACTTCGGGGCGGCCAAGGTGCGCTTCTCGGCCACGATCGACGCGGCGACCCTGGCCTCCATCCTGTCCAACATTTCCAGTCTTACCGCTTACAACGCCAACATCGTCTCGACCGGGCTTATCAAGGGCGGCTTCAACTGGTCAGGATTCAATACCCGGCGCTGGAACGGGTCACTGCTCAAGGCCGTTCCTGACGTGCCGCCGTCGAACACCGTCACCTTTACGCTGTTCACCGATGGGGTGCAGCGTTTCTCCAAGACCGTCAGCAGCGAGACGCCTTTCCGCCTGCCATCGGGCTACCTGTCGGCGCGCGTTTCCGTGCAGGTTGCCTCGGCCTGTGAGATCAACGGCATCGAGATCGCAGAAACCATGCAGGAGCTTGAAACCGTATGAGCGTGCAGAAGCCGTCCCTGCCGGACACGCCGAAGGATGGGCAGGCGCGCTACGAGTTCGACAGCCGGGTGCGGGAAACGCTGCTCGTCCTCACCGGGCGCAAGAGCGGCGCAATTAAGCCGCTCTCGGCGACCGCCAGCAATGCCGACATCATCTCGAAAATAAATGAGTTGATCGCGCGCCTGATGTAGTACCATGCAAGGGCGGGCAAGTTGCGCCCATACAAAACAGCGGTTCCCATCCGGGAGCCGCTTTTTTTTCGCCCATGAAAATCCTCATCACCGACCAGAAAGAGGCGTTCGGCGCCTGGGTGGCTGAGAAGGTCGAAATGCGTGCGCCGTGGGGCGGCTTCTACGCGATGGGCGTGGTCGACACCGAGAAGAAGGCAATCGTGGCCGGCGTCGTCATCAACCAGTTCAACGGCTCGAATGCGCTGGCGCACATCGCCATCGAGCGCGGCGCCGGTCGGCAGATCATCAAGATGCTCGAGTCGGTCGCCGACTATGCCTTCAACCAGTGCAACCTGAAACGGCTGACCGGGATGGTGCCGGCAAGCAAGCCGGATGTGCTCGCGTTCGATCTCAACCTCGGATGGCAGCACGAATTCACGATGAAGTGCGGCGCGCCGGACGGCGAAGACATGCACGTTCTGGTGATGTGGCCGGAAAAATGCAAGTGGCTGAAACCGCGTCAAGAAGCGAAAACCAAGGAGCAGGAAGATGAATCTCAGCAGAATCCGTGAGCTGATTCGCGGCGGCTGTGCCGATCCGTATTTCTGGTCCTGCTACCACAAGAAGGACCAGTCCGCGCCGGACTACACCCCGCTCGCCAATGCCTCGGCCGACTCCAACAAGATCATGGCCGAGCTCGGCCAGAAGCAACTCGACTTCGCCAAGCAGCAGTATGAAGACAGCTTGCCGATGTACAAGGATCTGGTTGCCCAGCAACTGCAGATTGGTGATTCGTCGCTTGCCCAGGGCAACGACTACTACGACTACATGGTTTCCCAGCAGCGCCCCGTCGAAGAGGCGCTCAACAAGGAAGCCATGGCGGCCGGCTCGCAGGACCAGCAGGACGCCGCCGCCGCTCAGGCCGTGGCCGACGCGCGCACCGGTTACACAGGCGCGCTCAACACGGCGGCGCGACAGGGCGCGCGCTACGGCTGGGACGCGTCGAAGATCGCCGCCGAAGCCAGCAAGAGCGGGCTCGGCTATGCCTCTGCGACTGCCGGTGCCGCGAATGCGGCGCGCGAGAAGGAGAAGCAGATCGGCTATGCGAAGAAGCTCGACGTGGCCGGCCTGTATCGCGGGCTGCCCGGTGCGTCGCAAGGCGCCTACGGCATGGCGATCAATGCCGGGAATTCTGCTGCTGCCAACAACGCGGCGCCGGGTGCGCAGTATCAGGCGGGCCTGGCGGCCGGGGCAAACACCATCGGGCAGGGCCGCCAGCTGTACCAGAGCGGCCTGCAGGGCGTGCTCAACACCCAGGCCGGGATGGCGAACGCCAACGCCTCGGCAAACGGTCAGGCGATGGCCGGGCTTGGCTCGGCGGCGGGCGCGGGCATCGGCTTGTACGCAGCGGTGGCGATCTGATGCAGGGCGTCTATTCAGATGATGCTGTGGTCGCGCAACTGACCGATGACCTGACCGCGGACGGCGTGCGCCTGTTCAGTTTCTTCCGCATGGACGCCGACGACACCGAGCATGTGCGAGCCCAGCTTGAACAGATGGCGCTGCCGCACAGCGCGCGCGTGCTCGACGTCGGCTGCGGCGTCGGCGAATTCGCCCGCATCGCCGCAACCCTGCGCGACGACCTCGACTTCACCCTTCTGAACGTCAGCCCCGCCCAGCTTGCGCGCTGCCCGGACGGATTCGAGAAGATCACCGCCGACTTCCACAACATCCCGGCACAAGACGGTGCGTTCGACGCCGTTCTGCTCGACTACGCCATCGGCCACGGCGCCTTGCTTTTGCTCATGCAGGAACTGGCGCGCGTCGTGAAGCATGGCGGCATCGTGTTCATGCACGACCTGTTTGCCCGCAACAACGAGGATGCCACCGAGTTCTCCGCCGTGCTCGGCTACGCGGCCTACAGCGTGGCCGAGGTGATGGACGCCGCCGACGCGGCCGGGCTCGTCATGCTCGGTGCCTGGGAGGACCGCTGTTCCGCGCCGCTGCCGGATGACGTGACCCGCCCGGTTCGCCACACGCTCGAGGCCATGCAGCCAATGGCGCTGCGCTTCGTCAAGGCCGGGCGCCCGCTGGCCGCCGCGCTCAACCACCATGAGCGCATCGCGCTGCAGTATTCAGGCGGCAAGGACTCGACCGCCGTGCTGTACCTGCTGCGCCCGTGGTGGGACCGCCTCACCGTCTACTGGACCAATACCGGCGACCCAGTTCCGGAGACGCTGGAGGTGATCGACGAGGTGCGCGCAGAGGTGGCCCACTTCGTCGAGATCACGGGCGACGTCAAGGCATGGCGCGCAGCCAACGGCACGCCGTCCGACATCGTGACCTTCCGCGGGCACGCGATCGGCAACTTTCTCGGCTTCGGCGACCTGCGCCTGTCCAACCGATTCGACTGCTGCTGGGCCAACCTGATGCTGCCGATGGTTCAGCGCATGCAGGCTGACGGCGTGACGCTGATCGTGCGCGGCACCAAGGACGCCGACATGCCGGCGCAGCCGGTGAACAGCGGCGACATCCACGACGGTTTCGAGATCCTTTACCCGGTGCAGGACTGGAGCGACGAAGAGGTGTTCGACTTCCTCGCCCAGGAGGGTGCGCCGGTTGCCGACTACTACGCCTTCGGCGCGCCGACCGCGCCGGAATGTCTGGGATGCACGGCATGGTGGGATGACAGGAAGGCGGCATTCATGGCGGCACGGCATCCCGAGCAGTACGCCCAATACCGCGACACACTCAAGCGCATCAAGAGCGGCGCGCTGGCAAGCCTGGCCTGCCTTGAGCGCGAAATCGGAGAAGGAGAGGACCATGGGGGCGCTTAGGGGGTTCGGCAACTTCGCCGGCGGATTTGCTGGTGGCCTGTCCGGCGGATACGCAATGGGCAAGATGATCCGCGGCGACATGAACGACGAAGAGCTGGGCAAAGCATCGGCCGAGTACGCCAAGAAGATGGACGATTCGACCAGCTACACGGCCAAGGGCGACGACGGCAGCAGCACTACCATGAAGGATCAGGCCGCCGCACAGCGCCTGGCCGATTACAACAACGAGATCGCCAACCAGGACGCGCAGACATTCGGCGGCGGCCTGTCCTCCGCGCCGACCACGACAGTCGACAAGAACCAGACCTACACCAAGGCGGATTACTACGGCGACATGTCGAAGAAGGCGATGGCGCTCGGCATGACCGACAAGGCCGACCGCTTCGAGCAGCGTGCCGAATCGATCCAGGCCAATGACCAGCAGGCCAAGGAACGCGACATTAGCATCCAGAAGGGAACGCTGGAGCTCAATGCGGCCAAGGAGGCCGCAGCGTCCAAGCAGCGCGTCGATGCGTTCCTGACGCAGGTGCAGACGGCCCATGACACCGCGATGCAGAACGGCGGCAATCTGACGTGGGACCAGATCGAGCAGATGGGGCGCGACGCCAAGCTCAAGCCTGCCGAGGTGATGACGGCCGCGAGCGCACTCACTGGCATGGACGACGCCGGCACCAAGTACACGGCCGGCATGCGGGTCGCGCAGTTCGACAAGGCGTATCACACGGGCGGGCTCGATGGACTGAGGACGCTTTACCACAGCAACCCGCTGTTCGATGACGGCAACAATCTCGACTTCGCGCCCGCCAAGGATGGCAAGGTCATTCCGACCGTCAACGGCAAGCCGCTGACCGATGGGCCCATGAGCGAGGCCGAGGCGGCGGTTTACCTGCGCAACCGGATCACCGATCCATACGGTGCGGTGAAGTTCAACATGGAAGTGCTGCAGAACCGGGCCAAACTGGCCGCCGCAGATTCCAAACTGAAGGTCGATGCGGCCAACGTCAACCAGAGCAACGCCGCGGCAGCCAATTCGCTGGCGAGCGCAGCGAAGACCCGAGAGGAAGCGGCCGCGCTGAAAACGGGAGGCGGCGCGCTCAAGCCGTCAGACCTTCGCCAGAACGTCAGCGCCGCGGTCAAGCAGGTGCTGCTGGCGACCGGGCTGGCGAAGCAGGATCCGACCGGCAACCTGTTCCTGCAGACGCCGGACGGCAAGACGTCTCCCACATCCGAGCAGGACATCGCCAACCTCGGCGCCGCGGCCGAGAACTACGTGCGTCAGGGCATGGCGCCGTATGCCGCCGCGCAGCAGGTCATCAAGGACCGCTCCGCTGCCAGGGCAGCGGCCACGCCTGCGGCAAACCGCCCCCCGATCGACTCCTTCGGCAAGTAAGGGTAAAGCATGGCATTTGACATCGACGCCGCCCGCAAGGCTGGGTATTCCGACACCGAGATTGCCGACCACTTGGCGCCGTCAAGAGGCTTCGACATCGCGGGCGCGCGCAAGGCGGGATACACGGACGGCGAGATTGCCGGATACCTGTCCGGCGTGGCGCCGAAGCCAACCGCCATGGAGCGGGTCAAGAGCCTCGCCAGCGATGCGGTCGACAACTTGTCCAACGCGCTCAGCACGGACTACAGCGAGAAGCCCGAGCAGGCGAGCCAGCCGGCGCCTACGCTCACGCCGGCCGAACCGACCGCGCAGGACAGCGCCCTCTATTCCAAGGTCAAGCAGGCCAACCCGGGCGCCAGCGATGCGGACATCGCGGCGAAGATGACGGAAGCGGCGCGCAGCGCGGCGCCGAAAGCGGCGGCCAAGCCTGCGCCCGATACCGTCAAACCCTACGACTTCAGCACGCTTTCCAGCGCACCGAAGCCCGCGACGCCTGACATTCCGCTTCCCACCACAGAGAACGTCGTCGATTCGATCAAGGCGCCGGCGCCGGCCGTGGGCCCGACCGTCGAGGCATGGCGCCAGCAGCGCACCGCGGAACTGCGCCAGCAGATCCCACAGGCCGACGACAAGACGATCAGCAACATCGTCGACGGTGAAATCCTTGACGGCAAGGCAGGCAACGTCGGCACGGTCGGCAATTCGAACTTCGACTTCGAAACCCACCAGAAGTACCAGAACGCCGGAACCATCGAGCGCGGCGCCGCCATGGGCGTCAACCAGCTCGAGCAGAGCGCGGCCGGCCTCCACCAGTTCATCGGTGACGCGCTCGGGATGCCCGGATACTCGGAGGCGCTGAAGGAGAAGGGCGACGAGCTCAACCGCGAGGCCACGGCGATCGGCGACCGCTCGCAGTACCTGACCCGGAATTGGGAGGGCGCCGTCTCGTCGATCGTCAGCCAGACGCCCGGGCTTGCCGTTTCCGTCCTGTCTGGTGGGTCGGTTCCGCTGCTGATGATGGGCCTACAGCAATTCGGCAGCGACTACCACGATGGCCGCGCGGCCGGATTGTCGCAGGACGATGCCACCAAGCGCGCAGCGATCAACGGCGTCGCCGAGATCGTCGGCGAGAAGATCGGCATGCCGTCGTTCAGCAAGGTATTCCGCGACGTCACCAAGGGCGCGCCGACCGAGGAACTGGTGAAAGACCTGGCCAAACACATCCTTGCCGAGGTGCCGGGCGAGGAACTGACCACGGCGATCGAGTTCGCCAACGACAAGTTCCCGGGCTGGGGGCAGAACAAGCAGGCCACCCTGCAGGACTATTTGCAGCAGTCGGCCGACACCCTGACGCAGACCGTGATGCAGGCCGGCGCGATGGGCGCCACCGGCGTTGCAGGAAACGCAGCCCGGGCGCGTCAGGAGCAATCTGCAACCGTAGCCGCCGACGTGTCGCGCGACCGCGCGCTGAATGCATGGGATCAGGCATTCAAGAAGCCTGGCGACCAAGGTGCGCAGCCCGCCGCGCCGGCGCCGAGCCGACTCGACCAGATTCGCCAGCAGGTCGCGGATCGCAAGCAGGCGCTGCGCGCCGATCTCGGCATGCCTGCGCATCCGACACCAGCAGCCCCGCTCGGTACCGGCGATGAGCCGGCCGATTCTCTCGACCAGGATCAACTGCTTGCCGACGTCAACGCAGCAGGCGGCGAGCCGGTTCAGGAAGCCGCGACGGCTGAACCGCAGCCCACCCCGGCTGCAATCGACGAGGCCGCCCATGAGGCGGCCACCAGCCCGAAGAATGACCTGCCCGAGCCCACCGAGGCGCAGAAGGAAGCCGGCAACTACCAGAAGGGCCACGTCACCCTGCACGGCCTCGACATCAGCATCGAGAACCCGGCCGGCAGCACCAGGAGCGGCACCGACGAGGACGGCAAGCCGTGGGAGACCACGCTGGCCAACCACTACGGCTACGTGAAGCGCACCACCGGCGCGGACGGTGATCAGGTCGACGTGTTCATCGGCGACAAGCCGGAGAGCCAGAAGGTCTACGTGGTCGACCAGATCAACCCGAAGACCGGCGCCTTCGACGAGCACAAGGCCATGCTCGGGTTCGACGATCCGACGCATGCCTGGCTCGCCTACCATGCCAACTACGACAAGGGCTGGACGGGCGCCAAGAACATCACCGAAATGTCGGTCGACCAGTTCAAGGGCTGGCTGAAGAACGGCGACACCTCGAAGCCTGTTGCGAAGGAGGAACATGCTGCCCCGACTCAACAAGTGGCTGCACAAGAAAGCCCGACGCAAGGCACGCAAGGCGAGGCGGGTGGCCTGTCCATCGGCACCACCCCGAATAACGCCGAGCCCATCAGCGTCCGAAACGGCATCGTCCACATCGGCAAGTACCCGGCCCAGCACTTTGAAACCGGCGAGGATGTCGCCGTCCCGCCCGGAGCCGACCATGCGGCCGTCGCGCAGGCGCTGCGTGATTCCGGCGCGGTAGGGGGGCGGCAGCGCATCTACGGCCTGCCGAAGCAGGAGGCGCAGCCCAAGCCTAGCCGGGCGCAACAGATCAAGCAGCAGGTCAAGGCCAGGGTCGAGACGTCGGACGAAATGGCCGCCCGCACGCGGCGCCAGTTCATCGCCGCGATCAAGGCCATGGGCGGGATCAACGTCACTGAGGCCAAGGACGTGTCCGGCGAGCCGGCGCACATCGCCAACCGCATGGCGCCCGGGCTGTTCCGCAAGCAAGGCAACGCGCTCGACCTGGTGGCGCGGCGCCTGCATGAACTCGGCTATCTGTCGGATGCGCACTACAATGACGTCGACGGCGGGGTGCAGGCCGTGCGCGACATGGTGGGGCAGGCGCTGTCCGGCGAGCCGGTGATGACGACCGAAGAGGCAGACCGCTACGCCGAACTGAGCGCCAGGGAGCAGCAGCAGGCAGAAGGCATGCCGGCGCCGGATGATGCGCTGGCCGACATGATCGTGGCCGAGGTCGACGATGCCGACCTGCCGGACCTTGACGCACCCGCAGCCATGAGCGAAGCCGACGCCATGCGGGCGATGGGCTTTACCGAGGACGAGATCAATGAAGCAACCGCAACGCAGGGCCAACATCGTGAAGCGCCTGAAGGATCTTCCGCCGGAGCGCCGCAAGAAGGTGCTGCAACTGGCGCTCACGCGCCTGCAGATGCGGGCTTTGCGCTTGAAGGCCAAACACCGGAGCAGCTGACCCGCGCCGAGCAGATCGCCAAGGAGGCTGCCGCCGCCAAGGCCAAGAAGGAAGCTGACGCCGACGCCAAGGCAAAGGCCGATTCCGAGCGCGACAGCTTCAGCCTAACCGGCAGCGACCGCGCGGCCGACGCTAACCCCGGGCAGGGCGACATCTTTAGCCAGCCGGCGAGCAAGACCATCCCCCAATCTGAGAGCACCGCCCCCGAGCACGCCGCTGTCGGCGTCGACGACCGCGAGCTTGGACAGATCGTCAAGGAGTTCAACAGCGCCCAGCGCGCGACGGTCGAGGACGGCGAGAAGATCACGCACGTCTTCGACGCGCCGGCCAAGGGTGAGATCGTTCGCCTGAACGACAAGGTGAAGGTCTACCACAAGGAACACGGCTGGATGACGGTCGACGAGGCCCGCGCCAAGATCGCCGAATGGAAAGATCATGCCGCCAAGCAGGGAGCCGGCCGCAACTCCTACGAAAACGGCAATTCCCAGCGCGTCGTGCTGTCGCTGTTCGACCTGACCGGAAAGTGGTCGAAGCCATGGGAGGAAGCCGGCTATCAGGTCTACCGCTTCGACATCCAGAACAATGAAATGAACGAGGTGGGCGGGGAAACCGTCAACATCGGCGACATCAACAACTTCTCGACCGAGCTTTTCAACGACGTCTACGGCTCGTTCGATGGCATGGACATTTACGCCATCCTGGCCGCCTGCCCATGCACCGACTTTGCCGTGAGCGGCGCCCGCCACTTCGCCGCCAAGGATGCAGACGGCCGCACCGTTGCCAGCGTCAAGCTGGTCCACCAGACCCTCGCCACCATCGAGCACTTCAAGCCCGCCGTGTGGGCGATCGAAAACCCGGTCGGCCGCATCGAGGAATTGGGCGGCCTGCCGCCGTGGCGCCTATCGTTCGACCCCAACCACCTGGGCGACCCGTACACCAAGAAGACCCTGCTGTGGGGCCGCTTCAATGCGGACCTGCCGATTGCCCCGGTCGAGCCGACCGAGGGATCGAAGATGCACAGCCAGTACGGCGGCAAGAGCCTGGCGACCAAGAACGCCCGCAGCGCGACCCCGGAAGGCTTCGCCTATGGCTTCTTCATGGCCAACAACGCCGTCGACCATCCGGCCATGGCGATCGCCAACAAGTACGACCGGCTGGACCGCAGCCTGATCGAGCGCGCCGTGAAGGCCGGCGTCACCGAGCAGCAGATTGATAACGCGGTCGAGGACTTCTATTACCAGGATCTCGACGACGAGGCGGCGAGCGAGGCCATTCGCGCGCTGATCCCCGCAGAATCAAACCGCGGCAAACTCGCGCAGGCCATGAACGACCTGGCCGATACCCGCGCCAAGATCGAGCAGCAAGGCCGGGTAGTGGACGATCGCCTTCTGGAGCGCGAGCGCCGGCAGAAGGCCATCGTCAAGGAACTGGAGGCCGAGCAGAAGCCGGCCGTTTCCGCCAACACCATCGTCACTGAAGACGCCGCCGCAGCCGCGCGCGCCCTGCTGAAGAGGAAGTTAGGCGGCCAGCTGAACAGCGGCATCGATCCAGAAGTCATGCAGGCCGGTATCACGCTGGCCATCTACCATGTCGAGCGCGGCGCGCGCACCTTCTCGGCCTACACCAGGGCCATGCTCGAAGACCTTGGAGACGCGGTGAAGCCGTACCTCAAAAGCTGGTACGTGGCCGTCAAGTTTGACCCGCGTGCGTCCGGATTCTCGGCTGAAATGGACGGCATGGCCGACGTCGAAAAGGCTGACATCGAGAAAGAGAGCGCCGGCGAGCTCGAGGTCAAAAAACCAGACGCCACAGCCACCTTCATCGACGACCGCTGGGCCACTGCCTCGCCGGATGAACGCAAGGCCATGATCGAGCGCGCCGGCCGTGCTGACATCGCCGACATCTACAAGGATGTGGCGTGGAAAGACCTGTCCGACAACATGCGCGCCAGCCTCGCGCATGCCATGAACGAGTCAGCCAGGCCTGCTGAGAAGAAGCCTATCACGCCGCAGGTTGCGCCGGTCGATCTCACGAAAAGCGGGCATTGGCATTCCGGAAACAAGGCATTCAAGGAAGGGCAGCCGCGCGTTTTGCCGTCCTATTTCACCAACGTCACCAGCTCCAACGCAAAAGATTGGTATCGCGGTTGGGACGCAGCGAATGCCGAAGCCCCTGTTGAATCCGTTGCGCCTGCCGCCGAGTACACCCAGGTCGAGAAGGTCGTCGGCGACAAGCTGGAAACCAATCTTCCGGAGGTCGAGCACGTCACCGGAAAGGGCAAGACGCTGGCCGGCGTGGTCTCCAATACGCTGACCAAGGACCAGGCCGCCGCGGTCGACAAGTTCACCTTCAAGAAGGATGGCGGCTACTTCATTCGCATGAAGCATGTGGTGCGCCCTGGCGCTGCGGAGCCAAGCCGGGTGGGCGCCATCGCCAGTGAGGTGAAGTCCGCCAGAACCGAGGTGAAGCCAGGCGACACGCTGCGCTACAACGGCGACCGCGAAACCTGGCTCGGCGGGCGCATCTTGGTCAAGCCTGGCGAGCTTGTGCAGGTCGTCGGCTATGGCGCCGACAAGTACCACTACAACCTGAGCAACGGCTGGCAGATCGAGCACGCAGCCGTCCGTGGTGGGAATTGGGCGCTTGTCGAACCGAGTGCTACACTGAATTCCGAGGTAAACCATGATGCCGAACACGCACGAATTCCTGAACAAGCACGTCCTGAAGCCGGAGACGGTGAAGCAGATCGAGGCGCTGGGCGAGGTGGCGAGCCAGGTGGCCGACCGCTGGGCAGCGGGATGGCCGAAGCAGACACGCGCGCTGGAGAAGTCGGGGGAACTGCTGGACGCGGTGAAGCGGCAGGCGGAACTGGAACGGCGGGCAGTGGAGTACGAGCAGGCGAATCCGTGGGTGGGCGGGATCGAGAGCCGGCAACTGATGGGAACGGACCTGAATCAACCTCCCCCCGCGCCAAGCCGGTAGCGCTTCCTTCCGAACCGAAGGCCGATTTCACGGTCGACGACGAAACCGCCGACGCAATTGAGGAAGGCGGTCAGAAAACCAAGGCACGCAACAACATCGCCGCGATCAAGCTGGTCAAGAAGCTGGCTGCCGAGGACCGCCGCGCGACCATCGACGAGCAGAAGGTGCTCGCCAAGTACGTCGGCTGGGGCGGCATCAAGCAGCTTTTCGACGAGGACAAGGGCGACTGGTCGGCGCTGCGCGACGAGCTCAAGAACCTGCTGACCGCTGACGAGTACGCCGCCGCGCGCCGCTCGATCCTCGACGCGCACTACACCAGCCTCGACGTCACAGCCGGCATGTGGGCGGCAGCGCGCCATCTTGGATTCAACGGCGGGCGGGTGCTGGAACCGTCCGTGGGCGTCGGCAACTTCTTCGGCGCCATGCCGCATGACCTGCGCGCCAATTCCGGCCTCTACGGCGTGGAACTGGACAACATCACCGGCCAGATCGCCAAGTACCTGTACCCGAACGCGACGATTGCCACCCCGGCCGGCTTCCAGGACGTCGAACTGCCGTCCAACAGCTTCGACTTCGCCACCGGAAACCCGCCTTTCGGCGAGCAATCGCTGTTTGACCCGTCGCACCCTGAGTTCAGGAGCTTCTCGATCCACCAGTTTTTCTTTGCCAAGGCGCTCGACAAGGTGCGGCCTGGCGGCATCCTGCAGATGGTGGTGTCGCGCTACCTGATGGACAGCCGCGACGCGGCCGGCTTCGCGGCGCGCGAGTACCTCGCCAAGCACGCCCGCCTGTTGGGCGCGATCCGCCTGCCGTACAACGCTTTCCTCGGAAACGCCAATACCGAGGTCGTGACCGACATCATCGCGCTGCAGAAGCTGGAGGATGGCGAGATCGGCAATCCCGAGGCGTGGACCGACATGGCCGACGTCGAGACGGTCCACCCGAAGACCGGCGAGAAGTTCAGCTTCCCGATCAATCGCTATTTCGTCGACCATCCCGAAATGGTGGCCGGCACGCACGCGCCGACCGGCAAGATGCGCCAGGCCAACCAGTACAACGTCGAGCCCCCTTCTGAGCCCCTTGCCATGGCCCTTGGGAAGGCGGTTACCAACCTGCCGCGCGACGTCTACCAGGCGGCAACCAAGCCGCTTGCCGAACTGGCGACGGCCGATGCCGTGGTGCCGGAGGGAACCAAGGTCTACGGCTACTACCTGGACAATGGGGCGGTCATGCAGCGCCTGCCGGATGCGGTCGGCAACCGCCAGGCGCGCGCGGTCGAGTTCAAGGACAGCATGGCGCCGAAGCGCGCGGCGCGCATGATCGAGATCCGCGACACGCTGCGCAGCCTGATGCGGGCAGAACTGTCTGAGGATTCAACCGACGCCGAGATTGCCGGGCTGCGCGCCGAGCTCAACCGCCAATACGACGCCTTCCAGAAGCAGTACGGCTACATCAACCAGCCGGCCAACCGCCGCGCGCTGGCCGATGATCCCGACCTGCCGCTGCTGGAATCTCTGGAACCCAAGTTCGACCCTGGCCTGGGAACCGAGGCGGCCAAGAAGCGCGGCGAGCCGGCGCGCAAGCCCAGCGCCGAGAAGGCCGACATCTTCAAGAAGCGCGTGCTGCAGCCGATGCACGAGGTCAAATCCGTCACCAGCGGAAAGGACGCCCTGGTGGTATCGCTCAACGAGCGCGGCCGGATCGACCCCGAACACATGGCCGAAATCTACGGCACGCCGTGGGAGGACATCCGGCGCGAGCTCGGCGACCTGATCTACCTGAACCCGAACGGCGATTGGGAGACGGCCGACGCCTACCTGTCCGGCAACGTCAAGGCCAAGTTGAAGCAGGCGCAGGCCGCCGCGGCGAAAGACCCGCAGTTTGCCGCCAACGTGACCGCGCTCGAAGCGGTGCAGCCGCCCGACGTGCCGGCGCTGAAGATTTCCGTGCGGCTGGGCTCGCCGTGGGTGCCGCCCGAGGACATGGCGCGCTTCGCCGGTGAACTGTTCGGCGCGAAGAACCCCAGCATTCGCTACGTCAAGCAGGTTGCCAAGTGGTCCGTGAGCGTTCCCAGCGGCGACGAGACGGCCCGCCGTGCGACCTGGGGAACCAATCGGGTGCCGGCCGAGGACATCCTCGAGCACATCCTCAACAACAAGCCCATCGTGGTGAAGGACAACCGCGGCGATTCGCGCAACCCGGATTGGGTGGTCAACGAGCCCGCGACCGAGGCCGCGCGCGCCAAGGCGCAGGATATGGCGACCAGGTTCCGCGAGTGGATTTGGCAGGATCCCGAGCGGCGCGGCCGGCTGGAGCGCATCTACAACGACAACTACAACACCGACGTGCGCCGCAAGTACGACGGTTCCCACCTGACGCTGCCCGGATCTAACCCCGCCATCAAACTGCGCCCGCACCAGAAGGCAGCAGTATGGCGGGCGATCCAGGACCGCACCATCCTGCTCGATCACGTGGTCGGCGCCGGCAAGACCTTCGAGAAAGCGGCGATCGCCATGGAGTTGCGCCGCCTGGGAATCGCGCGCAAGCCGATGTTCATGGTGCCGAATTCGCTGGTACGCCAGTGGCGTGACGAGTTCTACAAGCTCTACCCCAATGCCAACGTGCTGGCAGCGACCGAGGCGGATTTCACCAAGGCCAACCGCCGCCGCTTCATGGCGAAGATCGCCACCGGCGATTGGGATGCCGTGATCGTGGCGCATTCGTCGTTCAAGAAGATCGGCATGCCGGCCGACACCGAGAAGGCCATCCTCTCCGAGCAACTGAACGACATCGCCGACGCCATTGAGGAAATGAAGCGCGAGCGCGGCGACCGCAACGTGATGCGCGACATGGAGCGCATGAAGGAGAAGATTGCCGAGCGCCTGAAAGGGCTGGCGGCCAAGGGCGGCAAGAAGGACGACACCGTGACTTTCGACGAGCTCGGCACCGACGCCGTGCTGCTGGACGAGGCGCACCTGTTCAAAAACCTGTTCTACACCTCCGGCATGCGCAACGTGGCGGGACTCGGCAACCCGTCCGGGTCGGGCCGCGCCTTCGACCTGTTCGTGAAGCTGCGCTATCTGGACCAGCGCTACGCCGGCAAGGCGCCGGTCGTGTTCGCCACCGGTACGCCGGTTTCCAACAGCCTGGTGGAAATGTTCACCATGCAGCGCTATCTGGCGTGGAACAAGCTGAAGGATGCCGGCCTGCACCTGCTCGACGCCTGGGCCGGGGTGTATGGCGACGTGCAGAACGTCTACGAGGTCCACCCGTCCGGCACCGGCTACCGGCTGTCGACCCGCTTCGCCAAGTTCGTCAACCTACCGAGCCTGATGGACCTGTACCGCAGCTTCGCCGACGTGGTGACGATGGACGACCTCAAGGCGCAGGCCAAGGAAGCCGGCACCGTGTTCCCAGTCCCGAAGATCAAGGGCGGCCGTCCGCAGAACGTCGTCGCCGACCGCTCCGACCTGCAAAGCCGGTTCTTCGGCGTGCCGGAGTTCGTGCGCAGCCACGAGGCGGGCGACATCGTGTTCGAGCTTCCGGGCTACCCGCAGGACTACTCGATCAAGCAGGACGACGCCGGCAAGTTCAAGATTGCCGGGCCATCGTCCAATGGCAAGACCTATGAGACGTGGGACGAAGCCAACGAGGACATGACCCGGCTGCTGCAGACGCCCAAGACGCAGTGGAACCAGGGTTCGATCCTGTGGAAGTTCGAGAACCTCAAGCAGCTGAACAAGGACAGCAAGGGCAAGATCAATGCCCTGTCGATCACCAACGAGGCGCGCAAGGCCGGCCTCGACTTCCGCCTGATCGACCCGAACGCGCCCGACTTCGCCGGCAGCAAGGTGAACCAGGCCGTCACCAACGCGCTGCGCATCCACAAGCAATGGGCGGACGATCGCGGCGCGCAGCTGATTTTCTGCGACCTGTCGGTGCCGCAGTCGGCGCGCGCCGCGGCCGCCAGCAAGGAACGTGAAGCCTTCGTCCGGCGCGAGGATGGCACGCTGGAGAAGGTCAAGGCGACCGTCGCCACCCTGGACGGCGTGGAGCGCGCTTTCCTGGTGGTGAAGCGCGGGGCCAAGGAGAATGCCAGCTTCACGGTCTATGACGGCCAGACCGGCGCCGATCTCGGCATCGAGGAAGGCAGCCGGGCCGAGGCAGTCAAGGCGCTGGCGCATGCCTTCGAAAACGACCTCAACATGGCGGACAAGCTGGAGCAGTTCCAGCCGATCGACGACGCCGAGATCGCCGACTGGAAGGACGCCAACGAGAAGGAGGCGGCCGAGGACGATAGCGAGGCCGACGACTCGATCACCGTCAGCGAACTGGTCGGCCTGTCGGGCGGCGGCAAGTTCTCGGTCTACGACGACATCAAGGCCAAACTGATCGCGGGCGGCGTGCCAGAGAACGAAATCGCCTTCATCCACGACTACGACACCGCGGCCAAGAAGAACGACCTGTTCAAGAAGGTCAACGCTGGCGACATTCGCATCCTGCTGGGATCGACCGAGAAGATGGGCGCCGGCATGAACGTGCAGGAGCGGCTGGTCGGCCTGCATCACCTCGATGCGCCGTGGCGCCCGTCCGACCTTGAGCAGCGCGAGGGCCGCATCGTGCGCCAGGGCAATAGCCTGTACCTGCGCGACCCGGACGGCTTCGAAGTCGAGATCCTGCGCTACGGCACGCGCCAGACCTACGACACCCGCATGTGGCAGATCATCGAGCACAAGGCGGCCGGCGTCGAGCAGCTGCGCAAGGCCAGCGACGACCTGCTGGAGATCGATGACGTCGGCGGCGAGGCCGCCAATGCGGCCGACATGAAGGCGGCAGCGTCCGGCAATCCGCTGATCCTCGAAGAGATCAAGCTGCGCAACGAGGTGAAATCACTGGAAGCGCAGCAGTACGGCCACCTGCAGGCCAAGGTTTCGCTACAGGACCGTGCCGCGCTGTACCGCCGTGCGCCCGAGCGCATGCGCACGCAACTGGCGGAAATCCTGCCGTTCAAGGACGCGGCCGAGGCCAATCCGGTCAAACCGTTTGCCTACACCACGCCGTCCGGCAAGACGGTCGACGACCCGAAGGGCGCAACGACGCCGGTATCCGAGGCGTTTGTCCTGGCGGCCAAGGGCCATTCCGGCGACCGGGTGAAGGCTGGCCAGTACCGCGGCATGGGCATCGAGTTCTACCGCGTGCTCGGTGCCGTGGCGGTCAACCTGACCAAGGACGGGCAATCGCTGTGGGTGGCGAGCTACGAAATGGAGGACAAGTTTTCCCCGTCCGGCCTGTTCACCCGCCTCGACAACGCCGTGTCGCGGCTGGACGAGCGCGAGCGCGACATCCGTGCCGAAGCCGACCGGAGGCTGGCCGAGATTCCAAAACTGGAAGCCGAGGTCGACAAGCCTTTCGCCAAGGAGGCCGAGCTCAAGGCCGCTCGCCAGAAGCACCGCGAAACCGTGCAGAAGCTGGCTAAGGCAGGGGGCGGCGTCGAACTGTCGCCGGAAATGAAGGCCGAGCTCAAGCTGGCGCTGGTGCAGCGCATGATCGAGTGGCGCAACCAGAAAGCCGGAGATGCGCTATTCGGGTTCTCGGAATCCGCTGGGGGCTTTACCCCCATCCTTCAGCGCGAACTCGATCACGTCATCAACCGGGTCGCCTCCCGCTGGGAACGTCCGAAGGGTTTTGAGGGTGGGCGCATCACCGCTGTCGACACCCCGGCCGGGCTCCCGGTGACGATTCTTCGCGCGGCCGCGGCGCAGAACATTCCGCAGGAGGAAATCAAGGGCGTTCTTCACCATGGGCATGTCTACCTCGTCCGCGAGAATTTGAAGGATGCAACCGACGCCGAAATGACGATTTTCCATGAGGCTTACGGCCATCTTGGCGCCCGGCTTTACTTCGGCCCCGATGCCATGGCAGTGGAAAAGGCCATGCTGTCGATCTGGAAAAGGGTAGGCGACCTCGACGGGGTGCGCAAGATGGCCGAGCGCTTCGGCGTGCTGCGCGACGTCGAGCCGTACATTCAGGCGCTGGCCAAGGCGGAAACGCTATCGCAGATCCAGAAGCAGAAGATCATCGTCGACGAACTGCTGGCGCACGTCGCCGGGCAAGGTGACTTCACCTTCGCCGAGCAATTGAAGGCATACGCCGGCGCGCTGCGCGTGGCGCTGCGCAATGCCGCCAAGGCGATTGGGCTTGACCGTGTGGCCGCGGCGCTGGGCAAGTACACGGACGGCGAATTGCTGTGGAACCTGAAGGGCATGCGCGATGCCATCGTGAGCGGCAAGACCGGCAAGGGCGAGGGCACACTGTTTGCGCGTGTGGGGCCGCCCGCGGCTCCGCCGAACCGGCCCACGCAACCCAAACAGACCCCGCCGCCCGGCGGGGTTTCTGCTTCTGTGCCCGACGAAACCCGCTTCCGCAAGGCGCAGCGCATCTACCAGGACCAGTTCAACCGGTTCACGGTTATTCAGGAATGGCTGCGCGACAACGGTGTGAAGCTGGGAAACAAGCATGACGTCTACCGCGCCGAGGAACGCATGTACGGCAAGATCGCCGGCCAGATCGAGGACTTCCGTGCCCAGCGCCTGCAGCCGCTGATCGTGAAAATCCACAAGTCCGGCTTCAACATGGGGCAGGTCGGCGAGTACCTGGTCGCCAACCACGCGGCCGAGCGCAACGCGCAGATCGCCAAAATCAACCCGGATGCGGTAGACGAGCACGGCAACCCGAATGGCTCCGGCATGACCGATGCCGAGGCGCAGGCTGTGCTGAACCGGTACGCCTCGCTGCCCGACGCTGCCGCGTTCGAGAAGCTGGCCGAGGAATTCCGCTCGATCACCGACGACACCAAGCGCATCCTGCTCGACGCCGGCATCATCAGCAAGGAAATGGCCGACGCCTGGGACGCGGCCTACCAGCACTATGTCCCGCTGCGCGGCGGCCCGGCCGAGCCCGGCATGGGGCAGGCGACCGGCAAGGGGCTATCGGTCAACGGGCGCGGCGAGCGGCTCCGGGCGATGGGCCACAAGGCGCGCGACGAGTGGGTGGTCGAGAACATCATCCATGCGCATGAGCGCGCCATCTACCTGGCCGAGAAGAACCGCGTCGGCCAGCACCTCGTCTCGCTGGCCGCCGCGGCTCCGGACCAGCGCCTGTGGACGATCGACAAGCCGGTGAAGCGCAAGGTGCTGCGCCCGGGTCAGGCGACCTACATCGTCAACCACCAGGGCGCAATGGTCGGCGCCTTCGATACCCGCAAGGAGGCGGACCTGTTCATCACCTCGATGGTGACGAGCGCCAACAAGACGCCGAGCGACTTCACCGTGACGAAGACGGTGGGCGACCCGCAGGTGGCCTACATGGCATCCGGCAGCATGGCGGACAACGAGGTGCAGATTTACGTCAAGGGCAACACGGTCAGGATCCAGCTGAATGACCCGCTGCTGGCGCGCGCCTACAAGAAGATGGGGCAGACCCACCTGGTCGGGGTGCTCGAGCTCGGACGCCAGGTCAACGCCTTCCTGTCGAAGGCGTACACCGGCATCAACCCGGAATTCATCGTTTCGAACGTGCAGCGCGACCTGATTTCAGGGCTGATGAACGTGACCGGCGAAGAGGGCGCCAGCATCGCGGCCAAGACCATCAAGAACTGGCTGCCCAGCCTGCGCGACATGCTGCGCTACTCGATGAAGGGCGAGGCAAGCCCGTGGGTGGCAGCTTACCGCGAGGACGGCGGCAACACCGGCGCGGCCTACCTGTCCGACCTCGAGCGCATCAGCAAGGACGTGCAGACCGCGTTTGATGAAGCGGTGGGCGCGCGCCAGCTGTTTGCAGAGAACAAGCCGGGCAAGGCGACGCGCGTGGCGCTGAAGAAGTCGCTGCATCTGGTGACGGCGTGGATCGAGCACATGAATGCCGCGGCCGAGAACGGCATGCGGGTGGCGCTGTACCGCTCGATGGTCGAGGCCGGCAAGGGCCGCGCCGCCGCCGCTGCCGCCGCCAAGAACTCGACTGTGAACTTCAACCGCAAGGGCGAGATCGGCTCCCAGCTTTCTGCGCTGTACCTGTTCGCCAACCCGTCGATTCAGGGCGCCGCGAGCATGGGGCACGCGCTGTTCAAGGGCAAGCACAAGGGACAGGCGTGGGTGATGATGGGCGCGCTGGCCGGGCTCGCCTACATGCTGGCGCTCGGCTACGGCGACGACGACGAGTGGGACGAGGTGCCGCAGTACGAGAAGGACCACAACCTGCTGATTCGCATCGGTGACAAGGTGGTGAAGATCGCCGTGCCCTACGGCCAGGGCGTCGCCTTCGCGCTGGGGAACGCGATCTACGACCTGCAGCGCGGCAAGGATCCGGTCGAAGAGTCCTATCACATGGCGAGCTCGCTGCTGGAGAACCTGGCGCCGCTCAATCCGCTGGGCGACAAGCCGGACCTGAAGTTTGCGCTGACCGAACTGATCCCGTTTGAACCCCTGCGCATCTTCGGCCGCGTGGCGAACAACACGACGGGCTTCCAGGGCCAGATCATGCCCGAATCGAAGTTCGACGAGGCCCGGCCGGACTTCCTGAAGGAATACCGCAACACCCACGGCACGGTCTACGACCAGATCACCCGCGGCATGAGCAAGGCGACGGGCGGCACGGCCACCCAGGCTGGTGCCGTCGACGTCTCGCCGGAGACGCTCAAGTTTCTGTGGGAGTCGGCGACGGGCGGCACGGGCCGCTTCTTCATCGACAGCGTTCAGGCGGCGAGGATGGCGGCCGAGGGGATCCTCCCGGAGGTGAAGGAAATCCCGATCGCGCGCAAGTTCGTGCGCGACGCGAACCGGCCTGCCGACGCGCGCACCCGCTTTTGGGACTCCATCAACCGGGCTGAAACCGTACTGCAGGACTATCACCGCGCGGTGAAAGGCAAGGACTACGCCGCGGTGGGGCACTTCGAAGGCATGGAGTTGGGCGGCCTCTCCAAGGTAGTCGCCTCCTACAAGGATGTCTCGATTCAGGCGCGTGACGCCGTGGCCGCGATCAATGCGATGGACAACAAGACCGCCGCCGAGAAGCGGCTGATGACCTTCGAGGTCGAGAAGCGCGAGCGCGAGCTCTATCGCGCCATGGTGAAAGACCTGAACCGCCGCATCGGGGAGAAATGACGATGGCCAACCTCTATCAGGGAATCCTCGACGAGGCCGCGGCCAAGCGGCGCCGGCTGATGGAGAAGGGCTGGGAACCATCGGCAAGGCTGGTCGAGAAGGTTGAGGCGTACAAGCGGAAACAGCAGGACAGGGAGGCCGAGGAAGCGATCGAGGCCAGGAAGAAGCGCGGTTCTTTGGGGTAATGGAGAGAGGGAAGAATGGAGAAGACGACTCAGGCTGTGGCATACGGTTCTGCTGCCGGTTCTGTGCTGGCCGGGCTGACGCTGAATGATTGGGGGGTGATCATCGGCATCGTCGTGGCGGTGATGACGATGCTGTGCAACATCTTCATCACGATCTACTTCAAGCAGCAGAGCCTGAAGCTCTACAAGGCCCGCCTGCAGGCTGAGCTGGCCGGAATAAAGGGAGAGGATGACCATGAGTCTTGAGACGCGGCAATTCAATTTCCTGTCCGTCCTGACGGCGATCGTTGTCGTCGGCTACGTCGTGGCAAGCGGGTGGGCCTTCGTGCAGCACGCCGCGACCTGGCAGGAATTCTCCGGCGCGGTAGGGCCCATCGCCGGCACGCTGCTTGGATACTGGCTGCGCGGGCGCGGGGTGCAGCCGTGATCCGCCAGCGCCTCCCAATCGCCGCACTGGTCCTGTCCGCCAGCGTGCTTGTTGGCATCGCAACGAAGGAGGGCTACGTCGAGACGGCCGCGCCGCCGGTGAAGGGCGACGTTCCAACCAACGGCTTCGGCTCGACCGGCGCGGACATCAAGCTCGGCGACAAGACCGACCCGGTGCGGGCGCTGATCCGTCTACAGCGCGACGCCGACGAGTACGCCAAGGCAGTGAAGCGCTGCGCGCCGGTGCCGATGTATCAGTACGAGTTCGATGCCTACGTCAGCCTCGCCTACAACATCGGCCCGCACGCCTTCTGCACGTCGACCCTGGCGCAGCGCCTGACCCTGATGGACTACCCGGGTGCATGCGCGCAAATCCTGCGCTGGGATCGCTTCAAGGGGCGCCAGCTGCCCGGCCTGACCAAGCGCCGGCAGGCCGAGTACCGCCTCTGCATGGGAGAGCAAGCATGAAATGGATCCGCGCGAACCGGGTTTCCCTGATCCTGTTCGCCATGCTGCTGATCGGCGCCGCGTCGGCGTGGTCGCTGTGGCCGCGCGAGAAGCCGGCCGTGGGCGTCAGCGCGCCGCTTCCCCCGGCGAAGGAGGCGAAGGGCGAGGCGAAGGTGCCGCTGCAGATCAGGACCGTCTACGTCTATCGGGACAGGGTGAAGCGAAAGCTCGACCTGCCGGCGCCGGTCATGGCCGACCCGAACAAGCAGGTGATCACCACCGGAAAGCTCGATGCCGAGGAAAGGCCGTACACGATGACGGCAGTGCTCGACACGCAGACCGGCGAGAGCCAGATATATGCTCGCCCCGACCCGCTGCCGTGGCTGGCGCCGGGGAAGCGCGGCGCGGTCGGGATTGCCTACGGCGTCAGCGACAAGGGGCCGGATGCACGGCTGTACGGATACCGTGACCTGTTGCAGGTGAAGGCGCTGCACGCCGGCGCCCGCGGCGACCTCGACCAGCACGGCCGATGGTTCGCGGGCGGATATGTGGAATGGCGTTTCTGAGGTGAGCGTCTGGCCTGGGCTGCGTGTCCGACACCGGGACACGTACCCATGGCCATGCCTGCGCTGCCGGAATTTCGGATTTCACGTTGCGCGCGAAGGGGGGAACGTCGAGATCCGCGACGAGTGCAACCACCCCCGCCACAACTACCTGCTGCTGGCCTCGCTCGATGCGCGTGACTGCGATGACTTCGAGCCACGGGTCCACCCCGCGGCGCAACGGTGACGCCCCAATTTTGGGACCAATTTTGGGACCAATTGGGGTAATATGGGGTAAACGTGGGGCTCGCGCTTCAGTATTTATGCCCCTTGGCGCCCCGGTGTATCCCTGTCAAATTGGTTCGAGTCCAATCGCGCCTACCAACACAAAGCCCGAAAGTTCTTTGATTTATAAAGGATTTCCGGGCTTTTTCTTTTTCTGCAGAATTCGTTGGGACGAATTTGGGACCAATTCATAGCCTGGCGCCCACCCGCGGCAGACTCTTCCTCAGCCCTTCCAGTATCTTCGACCAGCCTATTCGCGCCTTCCACGGCTTCCCATCGACGTGGACGCGGTAGCAGTCACACATGCGTCCAAATCCTATTTCGTACAACAAGACCTACGAGGACATCGCTCACGCCGTACTGTTTTGCAATTTCTGCCTTTGTAAATTCACCAGATGCGTGCAGTTGACGGATTCTTATGGCATCGCATTCTTTAAGTTTTGATCGGCCATTGGCAGTTCCGCGATGATCTCCATCACGTCCTTTGCGTACCCTATCAGCGATATTTTCAAGTTGGGTGCCTAAGAATAGATGATCCGGATTCGCACATGCTGGGTTGTCGCATTTGTGGCATACGGCCATTCCTTCAGGTATTTGGCCGACTGCCAACTCATACGCTAGGCGATGCGCGCTTATCTTTCTTCCCTGGAATATCAATCTCCCGTACCCATCAGATGATCTGCAACCGCAGAACTCAAGGCAACCGTTCTCTGCTTTTTTGAGCCTGCTCCAGAAGTCTTGTTCAGTTGATCTCGTTGGCATTTTCTGTCCTGTTTGTGATAACGATGCGACGGCGCAACTCGGGCAGCGATGGCGGGTAATCCGGAGCTGGCCGCTCCATGCGTGCGCGGTCCTTTCCGGCGCGCATCAAGGCGAGCGTTTCTTTGCTACGGCGGGTTTTTCTGTAGGCCATACCTTGCAAGCTCCGTCTAATACTTGTTGGGCGTCATCAAAACGGTATCTCACAGTCCTGCCGCATCTCAATCCGCAGCATGTCATCCACGCGGCGGGCGCATACGCTTTCGAGTACCACGAATGTTTCGCCAGGGTGCAGCCTCGCCAATCGTTCGGCCTCAGTCGTTGCGCTGGCCTCGCTTTGGTGCCTGTGCGTCGGGTTCCTGTTGTCAGGGTTCCACACAAACCAAAACGGTGCGTAAGTCAATTTGTTGCTCATCTGTTCTCTCCTTCGGGCATCACGCCCAACAATTCATTCAACTTCGCTACGGGCTTCGCCCTCCGCCGGACGCGGCGAAGCCGCGCCGGTTAATTCAGTCGCGTTGGGCACCAGCAACTCACCCAGCCTCGTGTTGCCGTCACCGCCGTAGGGGATGCACTCGCCGTCCCATCCGTGGGAGAGGTCTTCTACCTTTACGACCGCGCCGTCCACTTCAATGCGCGGGTTCCAGTCGTCGCTGAAAATCTCGCGTTTGTAGCTGTCGGCTACCTGGTGGGCGTGCGCTGCGTCTTCGGCCATCACCACGCCGTAGGTGGTTATTTCAACCATGTAGGGTTTCATCCGTTCTCTCCTAGTAGATGCGCCGGTAGCCCAATCCGGCATTCGAGATCGACCGGCGCTAAAGCGCCGTCGCCTCAATTTCAAGCGTTGGGCGTCACTTCTCTCTAGCCTTGTCCATCAGGCCACAAAGAACGTCAGCCTGCGAGGCCTCAACCGCGTTTCCGTTGTGATCGCAGGATCGGCATGGCTCGTCCGTGTCGTCCCCGTGACGGTGCCTGCAAACGCAACACGGGAATGCCAACTGAAAACCACCTTCTGGTTCGTCGGCTTCGAATTTATCTCTGTGCGCAACATACAGTTCAAGTCCCATTATGGTTCCTTGCAAAAATTGCGTTTTGTCAACCTGCCGAACATTGCAATTCAGCGGTTTTGTCAACCTGCCCAACAAGTTGGTCAAGCCGATCCACTACAGCGGCTTTGCCGCTTCCGTGGTCGGCTTACCGCTGGCGTTAGGCCTTACCTGTCTGGTCCATCATCACCGTTCTGGCCAGCGCCTCGCACGTCGGGCAAGTGTCGCGCTCGGGCGTTTCCGCTTGGGCCTTCAGTTCTGCAATCGCCGTCAATGTCTGGTCGAGGTCGCCGCATCCGTCATCGCCAATGCCGAGCGCCTCGTCGATCTTCGCCAATGCTCGTACCGATTGCTCAAACATGCTCTTGTAGTCAGTCATTTCCGCTCTCCTAAATTCATAGATCGTGTCTTTTGTATACAGAGGGATTAAAGTCCCTTTGTCGTATGAGTCATCAGGTGGTATGTCTTTGCTGAATCCGTCCCAATTACGATTCACTCGGTAATGCCACCAGTCCGGCGTGATCGGCGTGTCTGTGCCTAACTCTGCGGTCAAGGCCGACCCGCCGCAAGCGGCTTCGGTTTGGTTTTTCTGGTCAGTCAATTCTGTCTCCTTTGTTCGGTTCGTTGGCGGCGGTCGGCTTACCGCAAGCGTTGAATTGGAACCAGGCCAAGCAGCGCATCAAGCGCGATCGGGGCGCACTTGGCATCGTTCCTCTGGTTGCCGTTGAGCCTTGGGCGCAGGCAGTGGATATACAGCGATTCCAGCCTGTCGAGCACATCAACAGCGCAAGGCACGAACGCATAACGGTCAAACCTCTTGTCGGTGTGCTGCCCGATCCGAGAGTAAACATTGACGGCCTGCCCGACATAAACAACTTCGTCGCCATCGAGCAAGAAATAAACCCCGCTTGCCTTCTCCCATGGCAGTGCTGCACCTGCGATCTCGTCGGCCCTGAGCAGCGCCTTGTCCGTCACGGCAGCAGAAACAGCATTCATCGTTTCCATGCGCTCCAGGGATGCAAGCCTCTTTTCAAGCGCGGCAATCTTCTCGCGCAAGCCTCCGGCGTATTTCAGCTCGTCCTGTCGCGCCGCCTCTTCTGCCTCAATCCTGGCCCGCCGTGTGGCGTGCCCCTTGGCGGCAATCGCCTTACGCTCTTCGGGGGTCTTATTTTGCATGGGGTTCATTGTTTATCCCGTGCTCTCACGTCGGGATCCTTCTTCCCCATCGCCCGCTCCATCATTTCCCGCGCGCTGCCGGCGTCATTGCCGGGGATCCAGCGGGCGTACTTGTCGAGCAGCATCTTGGTCGAGTGCCCCAGCTGGCTGGCGATGTAGGCGGGCGGCACGCCGATCATCAGCGCGGCCGTGGCGAACGTGTGCCGCGTGTTGTAGGCGCGGCGCCAGCGGATCCCGAGGCGCTTGAGGCTGGGCTTCCAGTAGTGGTCGCGCTGGCTGCGCTCGTCGTGCCAGGGCCGGCCCGTCACCGGGTTCTGGAAAATATCGGCCGCGCCGTCGTCGCGCCCCTCGACCTTGAGCATGAAGGTGTGCGTCTTCATGGTCTGCAGCGCCGCCAGCGCCTGCGGCAGCAGATCGACGTCGCGCTCGGTGTGGGTCTTCGAGCCGTCGCGCTCGCCGCCGCGGTAGGTGCGCACGCGCTGCACGCGCACTACCTTGCGCTTCCAGTCGACGTCGCTCCAGCGTAACGCGATGGTTTCCTCTGGCCGCATGCCGGTGAAGAACTGCCACAGGAAATAGGCGTGGACGCGCGCATCGTAGTGCGCCTCGAGGTCGGCCAGGATCATGTCGCGCTCGTCGACCGTCAGCGGGTCGGGCAGCTTCTTCACCACGGTCATGTTGGCGATGCCGTTGGCAGGGTTGTTGACGGCTGCCGGGCCGCGGTATTCCAGCGCGAGGATCCCGCGCAGCGCGATCAGGTAGTTGTTGTGGGTCTTGGCTGACGGCCAGGCATAGCCGCCGATCTTGGCGGCCAGCAGCTTGTGGGTGACGTCCTTGAGCAGGCGTTGCTCGCCGAGCAGCTTCTTCCAGAAGCGCACGGCAGTCGCGTACTGGCCCTTGGTCGCCTCGGCGAGCCGACCCTGCGACTCCAGCCACATATCAGCCAGGTGGCCGAACGTCTCGGGCGACACGTCGTCGCGCGCGTGGGGGGAGTCGGGGAAGAATTCCGAGAAGGTGAAAGCGTCCTGGGCGATGCGCCGATGGACCTCGGCCGCGATGCGGTGCGCGTATTTGACGTTCGCCGGGGTCGGCTTCAGCGATTGGCCGTTCAGCGTCAGGCGCTCGCGGTAGATCGTCCCGCGAAACGTGAACTTGATACGGATGCTGGCGGCGCGGATTTCCACGCCGCTCCCTTGACGCCCCATCAGCCTTGGCCCCTAACCCACCTGTAATAGCCATCCAGATCGACGTAGATACCGCCGTCCCTGCGGTGGTATTCCTTTCCCTCGATCCACTTTCCATCCTCAATCTTGCGCCGGATGGCCTTCTCGCTCAAGCCGGTGATGATGGACGCCAGCCTGATTGTGACCCCGCGCGCGGGGGCGACGATCGTGATTTGAGCTTGTTCCTGCTGCATCAGCTTTTCTCCCCGCCTCGCAGCTTCTTCCAGATCACGTCGCGCGCGAGGCTTGCGCTTGCGAACGGAACATCGTCGTCCATGTCGTCGAAGCCGTTGGATCCACCGCCGCGCGGGGACGGCTGAGACTGGTTATGTTGATAGCGCTGGCTCGGATATTCGCCGCCCGTGCCTTGCTGCTGGCCACCGCCTTGCGCGCTGCCCAGCATCTGCATGCGCTCGCCGCGGATCTCGGTGGTGTAGCGCTCGATACCGTCCTTGTCGGTGTATTTTCGGGTGCGGATTGATCCCTCGATGTATACCTGGCTGCCCTTCTTCAGGTACTGGCCGCACACCTCGGCGGTGCGCCCGAAGAAGCTGACGCGATGCCATTCAGTGTGTTCGGCCATCTGGCCGGACTTGTCCTTGTACTTTTCGGTAGTGGCGACGGCCAGATTGGCGATCGCCTCGCCGCTCGGCATGTAGCGCATTTCGACGTCGCGGCCGAGGTTGCCCACCAGGATCACGCGGTTAACGGATGCCATGACTATTCTCCTTTCGGCGCCGGCAGCAGATTCGATGCCTGCATGTGCTCCAGCACGGTCTTGTTGTTGGGCAGCAGCAGCTGGCCAAGGAAAGCTCCCTCGAACGTCAGGATGCCCGTCTCGATCGCCGTCACCTGGCCGCGTATCCAATCCCGCAGAATCGAATAGACGGCCGTGCTGGCGATCTCCATGGCCTTGCGCTCGTGCTCGAGGCGGGTGCAGCGCGTCCGGTTCGTGTGCGGGTGCTCCTTCAGCCATGCCGTTGCGTAGCCGCGGATCGACGCCTTGACGCTGACCGGCTGGCCGTGAAACTCGAACTGCACCATGATCTCGGCAGCGCCGTCGTCGACCATGCTGCCGAACTTGGAGCAGCCGAAGCCGCGCAGCAGCTTCTGGATCTCGCCCAGCGCGCGCTCGCCGCTGGTGCTGTTTTCATAGGGCAGGGGCATACATTCCTTTCTTTGCCTCGGCACGCAACATGGCGGCGTGCTGGGGTGATACCGCGATGGTGTCGCCATTGAGAACGAAGGCGACCTCCTTGGTGCCGAAGCGCTCCAGCAGCCAGGCGTTGTGCTTGGCGCGGTATTCATCGGTGCACCACTTGAAATGCGGGTCGATCTGCAGCACTGGGACCGGCTTGATAAGGGGTGACACGACGATCTTCATTCCTGCGAATGTTTCACTCGGCATTCACGCTCTCCCGTTCTTCGATAAGCTGAAACTCAAGCGACATATCCGGCGCGCATTCCGGGTCGCGTGATCTGACCACGGCGGCCATCTTGTCGACGTCAAGTTCACCGCAGAAGCGCGAAACCTGCTCGGCCACGACGCGCGGCCGGCAAATCATGTCCTCGAAGCGCAGGTCTAGGATGTGCTTTACTCCGGCCTCGCGCAGGGTACGGATAGCGAATTTCGCGTCTTCCTTGAAGGCTTGCGCAATGCGGTCACGGTGTTCTCTGTTCATCGGCAGCCCCACCACCTCGCGGAGGAACTTTGCATGCGACTTGGCCTGTTCGATCACATCGCGCCGACACCAGATGGCATGCGTGCTGAAGTGGTGCGGGATCATGTAGCGCTGAGGATCAAGCAGCTTGAGGGCGTGCCCATTGATGCCGGGTAGGCGTGTCGAATCTATCGATCCTGGCCGCACAATGTCGCCCGCCTCAAATGCTGGGTACTCTCCCGTTACAGGCATTCCACCCGCTTCAAGCATCTGCATGACAAGCGACGAACCACAGCGCCCGAAGCCACAAACCAGGGTAATTGTTTCACTCATCATCTTCTCCAAATACCTTGGCTTCGATCTGCGCCAGCACCTTCTCCTGCTTATCTGTCAGCGTCGCGCGCTGGCGGATGCTGGGCAGGAAGCTATGTTTCTCCCACGATGAAAGGTCGCTGCCAACCGCTTCGGCAAGGATGCGATCTACGCGCTGGGCCGGGTTGCCGCTCATAGGGAAGCCTCGATTTCTGCGCGGTGCCGCATGAACTCGGCGTAGTTGCTGGCCATTGCGCTCGTTATGTCCGGGTCGGCTGCATGGCTGTCTATGAACGCACAGGCTGCTTTCCAGGCATCCCGCAGCTTGTCGCGCTGCTGCCGCAAAGCATGATGCGACTTCATGGCGGGCTCGATGTCTTTTGCATACTCTTCGAGCCACTCCGTTTCCATCTGTTCGCACGCATTCACGCAGGCCACGATGCGGCGGGCATTAGCGAGCGCGTCATCCTTGAAGTTCATATTGCATTCGGCCAGCACGTAGGGACCAAATTCGTTATCAACAACAATCTGATGCGGACCGACCGTTTCTTTAACCTCGCCGAAGTCTCGAATATTGGCGAGCCTGCCAAGGCGCCAAGGCTCTTTCGTGTGCTCGCTCATGCCGCCACCCGATACAAAGACGGCGCCATGCCAGGATTGCGCAGGTCGACGTAACACCCCTTCATCACGCCCTTGAACCGGAACCATGCGCCGGGTGGGTGGCCTTCGCCGTCCCATGCCTTGAGTGCATTGCGCGCGTCGTGCTCGTTCTCGAAGAAGTACCGCAACTCGTAGCCCGCCGCGTCGAGGCCGATGACGATGGACGAAAGGAAGGGCGAGTGCGCGATGCCGCATACCTTGCCGCGCACGATCTTCATGTCGGTGTAGCCTAGGTTTTCGAGGAACTGGCGCAGGTTGTTGGCCATCAGTAAGTCTTTCCACCTTCTGCCCGGCGATTCTCGGGCTTATGGTCTGCGCGGCTGGCGTTGAACTGAAGCTTCTCGGCGATCGCTCCACCAATATCAAGCCCATACCCGCCGGCCAGATCAAAGATGCGGATAACCGCGTCGGCAAGTTCGACCTCACGCATTTGGCGATGCGGAAGCTTGTCGTCCATCAGCTTCTTGCGATCGCCCTCCAGCGCTTCGCTGACCTCGGAATGAATCAAGGCCAGTTTGTTGCTGAAGTGCAGCGGGTTGCTCATGCTCGTGTTCGGATCGTCGCTGTTCCACCAGCCTGCAAGCACGGCTGCGCCGTGGCATATTTCAGTCAGCACATTGCCAGCGAACGAGACGTCTTCCTTGTCTGCCCCGGTCTCGTGCCCGAGACTACAGATGTATCGAACTTCATTTCCCATGTCTGCTCCTTTATTCAAAAAACTATCCCGCGCTGAACCCGCCGCGTGACTTCATCCAGCGCGTTCATCGCATCCTGCTGACTGACCGTTGCAAGCTGGGATTCGTAGTGCGTTACCCAGGTCATCAGCGCCTGCAGCCCGGGCCCATCCAGCAGCCACCGTCCCTTGCTGTTGCCGTTCTCGCGCAGCCGAACGATCGCCTTCTGTGCGGCGCCGATGATTGCCGACAGTTCATCGTCGCCGCTGCTTTCAGCCATCACCATCGACGTATTGACGGCCGCGCCGAGGTGGTGGAAGGCGTATTCGTCTGCCTTGCCGGTGCGAACGGCCTCGAGGTGCGTGCGCAGCACGATGCCGAGGCGCAGGGTTTGCGAGTCGTCGAGCGGATGCTGCCGACCCGCCGAGCGGAACGCGGCGAGCGGGTCGACGTGGTGCTTGCCGGAGAAGTGGGCGCCGCGCTTGCGCATCGATCACTCCTTGGCGCTGGACGGGACGCCGAACAGGACCATCAGGCCCGTTTCCTCCTTGATCTTGGCGATCTCGCTGGAAACGGCGGTCTTGAACACGCGATCCGGTCTGACGAGCTCATACCAGAAGGACAGCGCGCCGCCGTTCATGCGGAACTTCAGCCGCGCCTCGATGGGGTAGCCATCGGTCGCGCCCTGGAATACGGGAATGCCGATGGTGAAGCGCTTGAAGAACTGCATCTTGCTGGTGGTTTCTTCGTCGGCCTGATCGACGAACTCCAGATTCGTGCCACCGCCCTGCAGGTCGATGACCTTCTTGAAGCGCTTGTCGCTATTCATCTGGAAGGCCAACGCCATGTTGAGCATGTCGGAGCCGGTCGGCATGCCGTCCACGGTCGCAATGTCGCCCAGGTTGTCCTCGATGAAGGCCGCAAAGTCTGCCTGCGGCATGGCCTTGTGGTTGTTGCCTTTCCAGCGCTTCCATTCGAGCGACAGCATCGGCGTCAGCGAGGCACGGAAGTCGCCCCACATCGCGTAGTCATGCTCTGTGCCGTGGTCATTGAGAACGGCCACCAGACCGTAGCGGCCCGCTTCGTAGTCGACATCGGCGTAGATCGCGGACGTATCGGTGATCGCGTGCTTCTTCGTGTAGTCGATGAAGCTGGACGCATCGAGCAGGGTGACGTTGCCGCGCTTGCGGGTGGGGTGCAGCAGCAGCTTCTCGATGTCCTTGACGGCGTAGCCGGCCGGGACGACGACAAACGGGACCGTCCCTTCTTCGTTCTGTTGCGGGACGCGGATCTCGCCCAGCGCGGCGCCGGCATCGAGCGCGGCCTGGACGTCTTGTTTCAGGTTTTCCATGGGTTTCCTTGGCGGGTTTGTGAGTGACGTGGCTTAGGCGGTCGCCTCGACCGGCTTGATCTCGACCTTCTCGACGCCGACCGGGCGCAGGTCCAGCTTCTTCTGGTTGGGATCCTCAGTCAGCAGGTTGCCATCGGGGGTGGGGAACAGCAGCGCCTCGATGGCGGGCTCGGACGGTTTCTTGACGCTGCAGGTGCCGCGCACCGCCATGGCGCCGGCCGTCGCGCGCCGGATGTCGATCTTGAGGGTGACGCTGCCGGCCTTGCCGGTGGCGTCGACGGCGCGCACAACCTCGGCGAGCGCGTCGGACGCCTCGTCGATGAAGACGCCGCCGGCAATGTGGCGCAGGGTGTCGATGATGCTTCTGGACATCGTGATTCCTTTCACTTGATCTTGCTGAACTTGAATTTCCCCTTCACTTGGGCGTGAAGGTGCTTACCGACCGATTCCGCCTTGCACAGATCGGCGTAATGCGCCGGCGTGAAGTCGTGGTAGTCGTAGGTGCCGCCGCTTGCGAACTCGACGCGCAGGGTGTTGGTGACGGGGCAGTGCCCGTGCGCTTTCACCTGGCTGGATTTGCACGGCTGCATGGTGGGATTGGGTTTATGGTTCATGGTCAATTCTCCTGGGGTTTTCCTGCCAGTCCGCAATAGCCTTCGCGGCGCGCATCTGCATTTGCCTGTGGCTCGACCCATCCGGCTGGATCCATGTCGGGCGGGCAGAATTTCCACGTCTCGCATCCTTTCGGACGCGGGCCGGCCTGTTCCTCGGTTTCCGCGTTGGGGTTCCCTGCCTGCCGGAATCGCAGGCCGCCGTTTTCCGGGCCGGTGATGCGTTGCCAGCGCCACATCGCGCACTGGCTGGCGATGCAGCGGCCGAACTCGTTGCGGGTTGTCGAGTGCTTGTAGTTCTCGCCTTCACCGATAGGGCTGAATCGCACCATCGGGCACCACAGATTGCGTGATTCGGTTCCGGTGTTCATGCTGCAGCCTCGAACTTCCCGGACGCGATCGCAGCGGCCTTGAACTTCTCCCAAGACTTGATTTGTCCGCGCAGCACCTTCTTGTGCTCCGGCGGCAACGTTACGCAAGTCATGTACCAGTCGAGGATGGCGTCCTCGTCTTGAACGGGTGGGGTACTGGCAGCGGGTGCCTGGGGCGTTGCCGTGGCCACCGGCTCCGCGTGCGTCGCTTCCGCTGTCTTCCCCCGTTGATCTTCCGCGCCGCGTGCAGTTTGCGCGGCCTGAGCCTTGGCCTGCGCGTCGGCATGAGCGGCCTCGCGCGCGATGCGTTCGGCTTCCTCCTGCCGGATGCGCTCGCGCTCGGCCTCGATGCGCTGGCGCTCCTGCTCCTGCCGCTGGAACAGCAGCGCGGCGAAGTCTTCCGGCGCCTTGTTGCAGACCGCGGCGAAGTCGGGGAACAGGTGCATGCAATCCGTGGCCTGCTTGGCATTGGCCTCGATGCGGTCGGCGACCGCGTCGGCCTCCAGGCGCTTGGCGGCAAGCTCGGCGTGGATCGCGTCCTGCATGCTCGACAGCAGGCGCTTGCCCTTGATCTTGCCGGCCCAATCGCCGACGAGGCGCGGGACAAACTGGCCGCCCAAGCGCGCGTCCAGCTTGGCAAGGTGCTCGTTGAGCGTGGCCTGCGCCTCCAGCATCATCGCGTTCTTGCGGCGCTTCTCTTCCGCCTCGACGGCCTTTTCGATGGCCAGCGCGTCGGTGTTGAGCACGGCCACCAGAGCGTCGATGTCGCGCGCCATTTCGCCGATCGTGATGGTCTGCGACAGCATGTCCTCACGGCGCTCCTTCAGCTTGATAGCTGCCTCGCGTAGGTTGGCGGCGATCGCCTTGCCGTCCGCGAATTCCTGGTCGGTGGTCGGCTTCTTGTAGGCGGCGATGCTGCCCAGGTAGGCCGTCACCTCGGCCTTGAACTCGGGCATGTTGGTGTTGGTGATGCCGCCGTGTGCCTGAATGAACAGGGTGGGGAGCGCCTTCACCGGGTTAGCGACGACCGGCGCGGGCGGCTCGACGTGCTGATAGTTGGCGAGATCCTCGTCAAACAGTTTCCAGCCTGCTTCCAGCTTCTCACGGTCGCCGTCCCCGAGCTCCTTCCAGACATAGACGGTGTTTTCCTCAGTGCCGTCCGTGACCATGTAGAGCACGCGCTCGGCGCCGACGCACAGCTGCTGCACCACCTGCCAGTAGTCCTCTTCCGGCACGCGGCCCTCGCGCACGGCGGCGGCCTTGTCCTCGTTCCACGACTTGCATTCCCACGCCGTCGTTTCCAGCATCGTCAGGCCGTCGTAGCTGGCCAGCAGATTGCCGGCGTCATCGACGGCCGTGGCCGGGTAGAGCGTCTCGCCGATGATCTTCTCGGCGATCGGGCGGGCGGCGGCCTCGATCTTGTGGCCGTTATCCAGCAGGTTCTTCTGCACCCACTCGCTGAACTCCTTTTTCGTGCCGGTAGCCTTCATGCGCAGCAGTTCGGCGCGCGAAGTCTTCTTCGCGGCGCCCATCATGGCGCTGGCCTCGGACGCGGTGTGGTAGCGCGCGCGCTCGGCCTCCCATTCCGGGCTGCCCTGGGCGAGATCGAGGATCCTCATTGCGCACCGCCTTCCTGGCCGGGAACCAGCGCCTTGATGCGGGCGATCTGGTCATCGTCCAGCGTGTTGCGCGTCTTCAGCGTGGCGATGATGGCGTCAGGTGTCTTCTTGCCTGCCTTGATGGCCTTCTCCCATGCCGGGAACTCAGCTGCGAACTTGTCGGCATCGAATGGCGGCAAAGCCTGCTCGGCTGCCGGCTTCTGCTCGCCTTCGCCTTCCTGCTCGAACCATTCGGCCGCGGTCGACATGCCGTCGCGCAGGCTGACGTAGATTTTCCGCAGGCTGACCACCTGTGCCGGCTGGATGGCATCAATGCGGCGCTGGATGCGCTTCTCGATGTGCTCCTTGGTGACGCCGAACTCGGTGAACATTTCGACCATCTTGGCCATCGCCTCGGGGCTGCAATCGGCCGTGGTCTTGAGCGTGACGTCGGCCTGCTTCATCGCGGCCTCGGTGACGTCGCCCGGAATGATCGACAGCAGGCAGGCACGCACGCGGCGCTGTGCCATGTTGGCGACGAGCTCGTAGATGTCGCGTTCCTCGGTGATCGCGTAGCCGCCGCGCTTGGTGTCGCGCCAGTGCGGGACGATGAACTGCAGCGGCTTGCGGGTGAGGGTTTCGGTGTCCCAGGCGTAGGCTTCGACCTCGGAATAAGCCTTGCCGTCAGGGCCGATGCCGCGCGACAACTCGCGGAAACCGAATTCGATGTTGCCCCACTGCTGGGCGATCGCTTCTGCGGCGCGGATAGACGGTCCCGACACGTCGGAGCCTCCTTTGGCGTACTGGTATTGGGAAACGGCGGCGAGGGTGGGGCGCGAAAAAGCGTTCACCACGCGGTCCATCGCCACGACCTGATCGCGCGGGAAGCGCTTGGCCATCATCACCGAGGCTTGGACTTCTGCAATCGCGCGCTGCTCATTGCCGCGCGCTGCGGCACCACCGACCTGTGGGACTGCTGCCGCTGGGCTGGTCATCATGTTCATGGATTGCTCCTACTTGGCGATCCGGAAACGCCGGATCTCGTTGCGACGGCTGCGCGCGAGGCGCAGCGAAGTGAATACGCCGTAGCCGCGGCGCCGGTAATGGAAGAAGAGGCGGGTCATTTGAACTCCTTGCCGTTGATCTGGCAGGCGCCGCCGTCTTCGCACACGGCGATGTCGTGCTCGCATGTTGCGCACGGCATGGCGTGGGTGATGACACGTTCATTCCCAGCTTGATCGACGCGCAGGCTGATTTTTCCCTGGCTGACGATGACGCCGTGCTGCCGCGGATTGGCCGCCAGAAAATCGCCGGCAATGAGCCGGGCGGCCCGGATGTCGTTGATGTAGCGCTCGCTCATAACAGGAACCCTCTGCTTTGCATAAAATCAACCGGGTGCTTGGCGTACTTCTGGTTGTTGCACGACTGTCGCAGCAGTTGCATGTTCGTGTCGGCGTTTACGCCTCCCAACGCCAGCGGCATGATGTGGTCTAGGTGGTAGTCATCACCGAGCGGAAGGCCGCAGCAGGCGCATTTCCCGCGCTGTAGCTTGAATAGACGCTCAGAAAGACCTTTGGACAGCTTTCCGCCAACTTCGCGTTTGCTTGCACGACGGTTATGCTCGTAGATGCGGCGCTTATCAGCATTCGCTTCCCACCACTTGGCGGCTGCCGACTTTAGCTTTACCGAATTGGCCGCGCGGTATTTTGCGATGCTCACCCCTCGCTTCTTGGGATTTTCAGCCTGCCACTTTGCGTTGGCGGACCTTAGCTTCTCGCGGTTTGCCACGTAATAGGCGGCTGCGCACGCCTTGCAAGAGCTTTGCATCCCGTCGCGGGCCTTGGCGTCCTTGCTGAATTCCGCAATTGGCTTGGTCTCTCCGCACTTTTTGCATTTCTTCATATAGCGCTCCGTTGCCATTTCATATGGTTGGTGCGGCACTCTGGCCGTCGTCACGCCGGTTTCTGGTCCCGCGTTGACCCCGCCGCGCGCATCCGTCCTGTCGACCGGGCGCGCGGCGCCATGCTGGAACCATCGGGATTCACCCTCGCGGGCTGGTTCCACCCGTTGCTGCGCGGGGCACCTGCAGCTTGGCTAGGAGAAACGCGCCTCCCGAAGACACTGGAAAGACGGTCGGCGCGTTCGGCCCCTCATGCCCCTGGCGGGCTTTGTGGTGGTGGCAGGGATTGATACCTGCTGATCGGATGGCACTAAACCGTTGAGCGCCGCGGTGTCTCTTGTTGCCCGCATGTGCCATCTATGGCTGACCGCTACGTGTTCCCGTCATCACCATGCGCTCGCGTGTCCTTCCACGCCGCACCACTACAAAACCCGCCATTTACTTCAGGGCAGTGGTTGGCTGGTCTGATCCGCGTTCCTGCGTGTCCATAGAAGACCGTTGCGCCAGATCAGGGCCATTCCCGACTCGCGGGTTTTGCTGCCCGTTCAATTCAATTACTTCACGAATAACGATAATCGAACGAATGGAAATATGCAAGTCGAAAACGAATTAACGCGAACAAAAAAGAATGGCGCTCCATTCGGATGCGCCATTAGGAGGGTTTATTTAGTCAGGTCGCGGCCTTCGCCGGATTCTATGGGGTCGCGCGAAAGGATGTCGCTGCTGCCGTGGCAAACCAGCTGGGCGACGTGGTAGGTGTCATTCGTATAGATCAGGCAGGGGCTGTCGGCTGCGCCCCATGCGGGGGATTCGACGAGCCGCAGCCGTTCGGTGTCGGACAGTTTGACGTCCTGGGTGACGTGAGGCGGCACGGGCGCCAGCGGATCCGGCGCATGCTGCGCGACGGGCTGCTGTTGCCTCGCGCCACACCCCGATAGGGCGATCGCCGCAATCAAGAGGGCAGGAAGAATGCGCATGGGTTCTCCTATATGTCGAGCTCGACCTTGACCGCTACGCCGATGATGCGGGTGTTCTCGTCGGCGAGCAGGATGGGGTAGCGATCGTTGTCCGGCTTGAGATAGCGCTGGCCGCCCTCGATCACCAGGCGCCGGATGATGGCATCGGGGTATCCCTGCGTGCAGGCCACGACGATGCGCCCGTTTGTGGGTTCCTCTTCTGGCTCGATGATGACAACGGCGTTGCGCGGGATCGTCGGCTCCATGCTGTCGCTGTTGAATATGACGGCGCAGGTCATCATGCCAACCTTGGCAGTTGTCTTGCGCCATTCCGTTGAACTCAGGATTCTAATTTTCGTGTCTCCCTCGAGCAGGGCACATATCTCTGACAGCGGAATCAACGGGATTCTTCCGAAGACGTCGGGCCCAGGCAGAACCTCTCCCGAAACTTTGCTGCCAAGGGCGCGCTCCAGTTTCTGAATGGTGGTTAGCCGCGGATTCGCTGTTTCGCCGGTCAATATCTTGTAAATCGTCGGCTGCGGCACGCCAGAAAGCCGGGCCAGCTCGCACTGTCCCATGTTGTCACGGCGCTCCATTGCCGCGATCAGCCATTTGCTAATTTCTTTCATTTTCGAATTATTGTCCAGTTTTTAATTCGGCAGCGGTTGACCGTGTTAATTCAAATGCGGTAGAGTGAATGAATGGAAAACCAAACCGCAATCGAATCGGCTCACGCCAGGAAGATCGAAGACCTGATCAAGAAGGGTTGGACTCAGGGTTTGATTTCCGACGTTACCGCTATCCCCCAAAGCACGCTCTCGAAGATTGCGCGCGGTGTCCATCCTGATCCGCGCGCTTCCCACGCCGATGCGATCGACAAACTTCACCGCCGCGTCATGCGCGGGGACTCCAAGCGCAGCGCCAAATGATGGCACATCTCTGCTTTCTAGTTGCTGACGCACGTTCACCTTGGGACCGGCATGGCCGGCCTGTTCGCGCCCGGCCTGTTGCGGGCGTCTTTTTACAAACGAATCGATGAAAGGAAGCGTCATGGAGCCATCATCGAAGAGCCCCGCTGAAAGAGCAAGAAAGTCCGTAGCGCTCGTCTTGCAGCGGATGAAAGACCCGGGCAGCGGAACGGCTGTTGCGACCTCCATGGGCGTGTCGGAGTCGACGGTGAGCCGCATCAAGAATGAGCGTCTTGAGGAAGTGATGATCTTCCTCGCCCACCTTGGACTCAAGGTCGTGCCGGCCGAATACAAGTGCGTCGACCGCTCCACCTATGAATTCCTGACCACCACCCACCAGCGCATCATGCAGACGCAGCCGCAGCTGGTGTGGGGCGACGAAGACGAGTGACGGCCTGCCTATGTCCATCCTGCGCATCCGAACCGTCGCCGACCTACCTGCCCACCTACAGGCTCGAGTGCGAGGCGCGCTTGCTGCTGACGTGGCCGCTGGCGCAGCGCCAGGCGTACCTGAAACACCCGAACGTGCAGGGACGGCGCGAAGCGCTGCAGGCGGAAATTACTCGGCTTTTTCGCAAGTCGGATTCGTGATGCTGCCTTACCCCGTGAGCGCGAACCGCTACTGGAGGATCACCCCGCGCGGGCTGAAGCCTTCGCCCGAGGCGACCAAGTACAAGGCGCGCGTTGGCATGCTGTGGCTCCAGTCAGGCGCCGCGCACCGCATCGAAGGTAAGGTCGACGTGACGATCAACCTGCACCCGCGGCGCAACAAGGACGGCAGTGCCAGCGAGACGCGCCTGGATCTCGACAACGCCATCAAGGTCACGCTCGACGCGCTGAACGGGCTGGCGTGGGGCGACGACAAGCAGGTTTTCCGCATCAACGCCGAGATCGGCCTGCCGGTGGACGGCGGAGCGCTCGCGGTTCGCGTGGGGGCGCTATGAGCATCGGACTGATGATCGCACTGGTGTACTGGCTGGCCGCGATGGTGGCCTGGGGAATGCTGAAGGACGAGAAAGCCGGGTGGTTCGAATGATGACCGCGATGGCAGAAACCAGCCTCGACGCCTACCGCTCGTTCTCGACGGTCGAGCTGCAGGCCAAGGAACGCGACGTCATGGACGAGTTCTGGAAGACGCCGGGGCTCACCGTCACGCGCGAGCAGCTTGCGGCGCGGCTCGGATGGAAGGAGGCCGCGGTGTGCGGTCGCGCCAACAGCCTGGTGACCAAGGGCGTGCTCGAAGAGATTGAGGGCGGCAAGACCACCAGCGGGCGATCGGCCAAGCTGTTGCGGGTTCCGGTTAAGGGACAGCAGGAGCTCTTTGCGTGAGTTCATGGCTCGCCCGGTTCCTGATTGAAACGGACTGCATGATGGCGCATTACGGATTTTTGCCGTTCGAGCGGGCGCGCGTTCGTGAATCTCTGGTTAGGGCCATGCGGCCATGAACTACTACGAGCGCCACCTCGGAGACTTCGCCAAGGACACGGCCCACCTTTTCTCAATGACGGCAACCGGGGCACCGGGCCTGCGCATTCCCAGCCGCGCAGGCACGCCGTCACCATTTCATGGTTGGGATGGAAGGTTGGGAATGAAACGAAAGGCCATATCGAAGCGCCTCAGATTCGAGGTTTTCAAGCGCGATTCATTCGTGTGCCAATACTGCGGAGCGCATCCGCCTGGCGTGATGCTGCACGTCGATCATATCCATCCCGTCGCGGATGGTGGCGGAAACGAGATCGATAACCTGATCACGTCATGCGAGGCCTGCAATCTTGGGAAGGGTGCTGTAAGCCTGACATCTATTCCCATGTCGCTCGCAGAAAAAGCTGCGCGCGTTGCCGAGCAGGAGGCGCAGATTCTTGGCTATCAGGCCGTACTTGAGGCAAAACTCGACCGTGTTGATGAAGAGCTGTGGCGCGTTGCTGAGGTCATCGAACCGGGAAGCGGCGAGAAAGGCATGCTGCGAGATTGGACGTCAAGCATCAAGAAATTCAACGAGGCACTTGGGGTTCATTCCGTCATTGAGTGCGCTGAAATCGCAAGGACCAAATACCCGTACGGCGGGAAGCGCACCTTCCTGTATTTCTGCGGGATTTGCTGGAACCGCATCAGAAGCGAGTCAGCGGATGCCTAACCGGATCGTCCGCGAATCCATCCTGGCCAGCGAGGCGGTATGTTCGCTGGGTTGGCCTGAAGAAGTGTTTTATCGACGGCTCATGAGCATTGTCGATGACTACGGCAGGTGCGAGGCAAATGCACAGCTGCTGCGTGCTCGTTGTTACCCACTCCAAACCGACCAAGTACGTGTGGCGGACATTACCCGATGGATGGCTGCGTGCCAGAAGTCCGGATTGATCCTTCTCTACGAGATTGCCGGTAAGGGCTATCTGGAAGTCCAGAAGTTCGGGCAACAGCAACGAAGCGCAAGCAAGTGCCCGCCGCCTCCTGTCGAATGCAGCGGATTGCTATCAGTTGATAGCAATTGCAATCAAGCGCTACCAGTTGCGCAGGTAGGCGTAGGCGTAGGCGTATCCGAAGTCGTAAATCAATCCCAAGCGAGCGCTATCTACGAACCTGCCGCTGTCATACCCGCCACCGAAGTCTGCGCGCGCCTGATTCGTGATGGATTCAACCCAACCGCGCTGAACCCACAGAACCCGAAGCTGCTGGCCCTGCTCGATGCTGGCCTGACGGTAGACGAGATCGCCAGCGTCGGTCCCGAGGCCGTGCAGAAGGGCAAGGGGTTCGCCTGGCTGCTGGCCACAGCAGAGGGCAGGCGGCGCGACGCCGCGGCGACCAAGACGTTGCCACCTAGAGCAGAGAAACCATGGTTCATGTCCAGTTCCGGCATCGAGGCCAAGGCGGTCGAGCACGGCATCGAGCGGAAGCGTGACGAGACGTTCCCGGCCTTCAAGGCGCGGGTCTACCAAGCGGCGGGCGTCACCGACGAAATGGTGCGTCGCGCCAAGATCGACGCGGGGGCGCCGGCATGATGTTCCTGAAGTGCGGACTCCTGTTCCTGCCAACCAGCAGCCGACCGACCGTTGAGGGCGATTACCTGCTCTACAACCAGTGCGACGGCTACCACATCGCCGAGGCGCGCAAAGACGACGACGGCGAGATTGAATTCTACTTTTTCGGGTCAGGAATGCCTGTATCGCGGGAGTCCTACTGCGCCTGGGCGATGCTACCTGACACCCAAGACATGTTCCCGCTCTTTGCCCGCAAGCCGGGGGAGGGTGCCGGCGCATGAAGTTCCCGACGCGCATCATCGACATCAAGGGCGACCAGCAGCGTGACACGATCTGCACCCTGGCACGCAACGTCCCCAACGGCGTGCAGGTGGTTTTCCGGGAGCCGGTCAAGGTCCGAAAGCTCGACCAGAACGCGCTGATGTGGGTGGGCCCGCTGAAGGACATCGCCGAGCAGGTGTGGCTGGATGGCAGGCAGTTCTCCGCTGAGGTGTGGCACGAGCATTTCAAGCGCCTGTACCTGCCGGAAGAGGGCGACCCGGATCTGGCCGAACTGGTGAAAGACCATGAAACGTGGCGCAAGTGGGACGTCACCCCGTCCGGCGATCGCGTTTGTGTGGGCAGCACAACGCGGCTCACGGTCAAGGGTTTCAGCGTGTACCTCGAGCAGGTCTACGCATTCGGCGCCCAGCAGGGCGTGATGTTCAGGGCGTCGGCATGAGCATCGGCGGACATCACAGCGCTGCCGCGCTCAAGGACGAATGGCTGACGCCGCCCGGGATCATCGCGGCGCTCGGTCCCTTCGACCTTGAGCCGTGCTCGCCGATTCTCCGACCGTGGGACACGGCATACAGCCACTACACGATCGAGGACAACGGCCTCGCAAAGCCGTGGTTTGGGCGCGTCTGGTGCAACCCGCCCTATGGGCTCCATGCGGCGCAGTGGCTGGAGCGCTGCGCCGCCCATGGAAACGCGATCGCCCTGGTGTTCGCGCGCACCGAGACGCGCATGTTCTTCGATCACGTCTGGCCGAAAGCCTACGGGATCCTCTTCATCGAGGGGCGGCTGCACTTCCACCACGTCAACGGCCAGCGCGCAGCCGCAAACAGCGGCGGCCCCTCGGTGCTGATCGCCTACGACCCCGAAAACGCCGACCGCCTGAACAGATGCGGAATCCAAGGGAGGTTCGTGGAGCTATGAAGGGCACCAACCCCACCAAGGGCGAAAAGCTCTACTGGTCCCGCCTCGTCAGCGCCATCGGCTGTATCGCCTGCCGGCTTGACGGCATCACGAACAACCATTGCAGCATCCACCACATCGACGGCCGCACCAAGCCGGGCGCGCACATGAACGTGCTGCCGCTGTGCGCTGGCCACCACCAGGACGGGACGGATGGCACCGACAAGATCGCGGTCCACCCGTGGAAAGCCCGCTTTGAGGCGCGCTACGGAAAGCAGGAATACCTCAAGGCGAAGTGCGACGCGATTCTGGATCAGCAGGGGTGGAACGATTGAGGCTGCACCGCATGAGCCCGGAGGCCATTGTCATCGCCGCCGAGGCGTCGACGTGCAAGGGATGTGCAAGGGAGATGCGAGTTCGATTTGGTGATGAGGTCAGGATGGGATGCACGACGGGGAGGAAGCACGGTGATCGCTGCAAGAAGTATCTGCCAACCAAGGGAGGCGCGCATGGACACGGAGAACAGTGAGGTTTCGCTGACGAAGGCCGGCATGGATCGGCTGGAGAACTGGTATCTGTGGGCCAGCAAGGGTGAGCGCGCCATGATCATGGGCCACTACTACCCGCGTCGCGTCTCGGCCTGCGCGCATTACCGGTCGTCCGAAGTCTGGAACGACACCGACAGCGAACCGCTGATAGACGAAGACGACGCCGCCAAGGTCGACAAGGCATTGACTCAGCTTCCGCGCCACCTCAGAACCGCCGTCACCAACCACTATCTCGGCCGGCCGAAGATTTACGGCACGCCGAAGGACGTGCTCGACGGCTGGGTGGGCCAGGCGGCGCGCGAGATCCAGACCCGATTCCCCTGAATTTGTGGGCCCGGCCGGCGCCCGAGAGTCTGGCAGGAGACGACATGAACGGAAGAAAAGCCAAGTTGATTCGCCGGTTTGCGCTTAGCGAGCGCAAGGTCGGAATGAGCCATCGGCGCTGGTATCGGCGCCTGAAGGCGGCATACACGCGCGGCCCCATCCAGGAGCCGAAGCCGTTGCTCGAGCGCCGCCGCAATCCGAAGGCGGCGATCAAGCCGACCTGGCCGAGCACGGCCGACCAGCGCAAGCAATCGCGGCCGGTGATCATGCTGCGCCCCGTGAAGCGCTTGCTCGAGGGCCAGTATCACCCGGTCACGGTCTACTCGTTCCGGCGTGCCGGCGACGTGATGCCCAAGCACGAACTGGATGCCGCGGCCAAGCGCGGCTACCTGCGGTAACTGCGGGAAACCCGTGCCCGCCTGTTTCACGGGAAACTGAAAGGACCAACGAATGAGCTTCATCAAACCCACGGTCGGCCGCGTCGTCCACTACACCCCCGGCCCCACCGAGAAGATCCCCGGCAACGGCAGCGGACAGCCCCTCGCGGCGCTGATCGCCTTCGTCCACAGCGATTCCTGCGTGAACCTGGCCGTGTTCGACGCCAACGGCAACAACCACAGCCGCACCTCGGTTCCCTTGGTGCAGGACGACACCGGCCTGCTGCCGGAATGGGGTTTCGCGCAGTGGATGCCTTACCAGAAGGGGCAGGCCGCCAAGACTGAGCAGCTGCAGGAACAGCTTTCCGTGGATAGCGCCGCTCCCGCGCCCAGCGTTTCCGAGTTCGACCCCGCCGGCGGTTCCGGCCAGCCGGCTGAAACCGCTTCCGCATAAGCCCAGGGCAGTTGCCGCCTCAAAGCACATGCCGCCTGTGTGGGCGAAGGCGACGACCGCAGGCCCCAGCGCATGAGCGTAGCCGGATGGGGCCATTACCAACCTCAACACGAAACCGAAAGGACTGACATGAGCAAGACGAAAGCCCCCGCCAAAGCCCCGATGAAGAAGCCCGGTAAGACCGGCAAGAAACCGGGCTGCTGAAGCGACTGAAGCGGCCGGCAGCAGGACGGGCCGGCCGCGCGTGACAACGTAACGAAAGGACATCGAAATGAGTTCTGGTACTTCTTCATCGAGCAGCGGTGGGATTGGAATCCTCGGATTACTCGGCGTCGTATTCGTGACGCTCAAACTGCTGGGCGTCATCAACTGGTCGTGGTGGTGGGTTACGGCTCCGTTTTGGGGCGGCATCGCACTGGTTCTTGCGGTCTTCCTCATCTTCGCTCCGATAAGGATTGAATCATGTCGCAAACCCGCGTCGCTTCCGGCTCCGATCAGGCAGCCGTTCTCTACGGTGCCGCCCTCTTCGCGCAAGCGCAGAAGAAGGATTGTGGGCGGCGAAGCGATGAGCGCGCCGCGCGTGACGCAGGCCGACATCGAGGCGGCGATCTCCGAAGAGTTCTATTTCACCGCGCGGGATGGCGTTACTGGTGCGCGCTACAACGAAGTCCCGCGGCAATTTACAGGCATTGACACGTCTCCGCCCCCGCTTTCCCTCCTGACCTTCTGCGTCCTGGTCCTGACCAACGGATTCACCGTCACCGGCGAGTCGGCCTGCGTCAGCCCGGAGAACTTCGACGCCGAACTCGGCCGCAAGTACGCCCGCGAGAAGGCCGTGGAAAAGCTGTGGACGCTGCTGGGGTTCGACCTCAAGGAGCGCCTGCACCGCTTCGCCGAGCGCGCGCCGCGGCCGCACGACCCGCCCATCCCGCCGAATCACCATCCTTTCGCCTGACCGGCGACCCCATCATCCATTCAAAGGACATCCATGAAAATCCTGACCATCAACACCCCGAACGACAAGAGCCAGTACGCGCTGGATACCGTGCGCAGCGTGCATATGCGCTTGGTAGACGCCGCAATCCAGCCCGGCCAAATTCCGCTTGTCGACCACGTTACCAACCTGAAATGGCTGCTGTACGTCGAAATGCGCCCGGTGAAGCGCCTGGATGCGGAAGGCAAGGGCCAGGTGGTCGACGTATGCGACCTCAAGGAATGGCTGTTCGACACGCGCGAAGAGCTCGAAGCGGCTGTTTCGATCGATACGGTGTGAAAAACCTTGACTTTGCCGCTGCAAGTGGCTGAAACTCAGGACTGAGGGGCAAGGTGCGTCCAAAGCGCGCGCCCCAACAGGCATCACGAGCGGTGAGAGCCCCGCGCCGGATACGTACCCGGCACCAACACGCATGGCGATTAGTTTGAGTGCTGGCAAGAGTTCAGTACAGCCAGCGGGGCCGAGACGCGCGGAACTACCCCATAGGGTTCGTGACCCCGGATGGTTCGAATCCATCGCTAGTCGCCAGCCGTGTTGGTGAATGCGGAGGCTGATCCGCAACGGAGCCATGTTATCTGGTCACATGGAATCTGACGCAGGACGCTGCATTGCAACCAGAATGCCGGAGATCAGCACCGGCCACCAACAACCCATTAATTTCAACCCGTCCTTGAGGCGGGTTTTTTCATCCGGGGAACCAATGAAAGCGCTTCTGCTGTGTCTGGTGTGCCTGCCAGCCTTCGCCGGACCCCTCGATGAGACGCGCTATTGCGGAGAGCCCGCGCGCAACGCGGACGGGTCGATCGCGCGCAGCGCGTCCGTCATCAGGGCATTCAAGCGGATTCACCCGTGCCCATCTACCGGACTGAAGACGGGCGCTTGTCCAGGATGGGCTGTCGATCATGTTGTCAGCCGCGCCTGCGGGGGATGCGATTCGGTGTCGAACATGGCATGGATGCCGAACGTGCTGAAGTCTGGCCCCGGGACGCTGCCGAAAGACCGCTGGGAGCGGAGAATCTATTGCAGCCCGCCACGGATCGTCAAAATGCCGGAGAGCGGAACGCTCGAAGTCAGAAGTAGATAGCCACAATCACCCAACAAGACCCGCCCACAGGCGGGTTTTTTTATGCCCATGAGCAAGAACCTGACCACAAAGCAAGAGGCGTTCTGCCTGGCTGCAGTGACGAGCGACAGCGCGAGCGAAGCGTACCGCAAGGTCTACAACACGTCCCGCATGAACGAAAAGACCGTGTGGGAAGCAGCCAGCAGGATGATGGCAGACCCGCGCATCGAGGCGCGTATCGCCGAACTGCGCGCCCAGGTCGCCAAGGAGGTCGTGCTGACCGAGGCGCGCGTGCTGGAAGAGGTGGCCCGCATCGGCCTGTTCGACCCGCGCAAGCTGTTCAACGCTGATGGCTCGCCCAAGCAGATCACCGAACTCGACGACGCGACGGCCGCTGCGATAGCCGGGCTTGAGGTCATCGAGCAATTTGAGGGCAGTGGGCAAGACCGTAAATTCGTCGGCTACCTGAAGAAGTACAAGATCGCCGACAAGAACGTGGCCCTGGAAAAGCTGATGAAGCACCTTGGCATGTTCGAGAAGGACAACAAGCAGAAGGCCGGCATGTTCGACAACGTGCCGCGCGACACCCTGCGCATGATCGAGGATAAGCTGCGTGGACTCACCACAGGACAATCTGGCGTGGCTGGAAACACTGCCGCCGGAAGCCCAAGCCGCTTTACTCACTGAGGTACAGCAGGCCCGGCGCGAGCGGAAGCTGGACGACTATCGCCCCTACGCCAAGCAGCGCGAGTTTCACGGCCTCGGCAAGACCAAGCGCGAGCGCCTGCTGCGCGCCGGCAACCAGAACGGCAAGACCTATTGCGTCGGCGCCGAGGCGGCCTATCACCTGACCGGGCTGTATCCGCCCGACTGGAACGGCAGGAAGTGGGATCGCCCGGTCGTGGTGTGGGCGTCGTCTGAAACTGGCGAGAGCACGCGC
>NZ_JBDKSX010000141.1:0-107292 GCF_039680435.1 Mizugakiibacter sp.
GGGGGGGGCGGCCCCCCCCCCCCCGCGACTGCTGGCGCAGCGCCTCGGCGTCGGCCGCGGCGAGGCACGGTTTCAGGCGCACGATCAGGTCGCGGCGGTCGTCGCCGGTCAGCAGCGCGCGCTCGGCCTCGGCGCCGGGATAGTCCAGCGACAGCCGCAGCATGAAGCGGTCGAGCTGCGAGTCCGGCAGCGGGAAGGTGCCGGCGAGGTCGAGCGGGTTCTGCGTCGCCACGACGAAGAACGGCTGCGGCAGCGGATGCGTCTGGCCGTCCACCGTCACCTGGTATTCCGCCATCGCTTCCAGCAGCGCGCTCTGCGTCTTCGGCGTGGCGCGGTTGATCTCGTCGGCCAGCAGCAGCTGCGCGAAGATCGGGCCGGGGTGGAAGCGGAAGCTGCCGGCCTCGCGCTCGAACACGCTGACGCCGATGATGTCGGAGGGCAGCAGGTCGCTGGTGAACTGGATGCGCTGGAAGCTGAGGTCGAAGGTGGCCGCGAGCGCGTGCGCCAGCGTGGTCTTGCCGACGCCGGGCACGTCCTCCAGCAGCAGGTGGCCGCCGGCGACCAGGCAGGCGAACGCCAGCTTCACCTGGCGCTGCTTGCCGAGCAGGATGCCGTTGACCTGCGCCAATGCGGCGTCGAGGCGTTGGCGCAGCGCGTCGTCGTGCGCGCGGACGGGGTCGGCCATGAGGTGCGAGGTCTCGAAGGGGCGATGCGGCGAGCGTACCGCAGCCGCGGCGAAGACGGCGTGCGCCGCATCGCCATGCCGCAGGAGCGGCCGGGAACGCGACCGAAACGCCGCGGGTCGCGGCCAGGCCGTTCCTGCAAGCGAAGCCTGGCAGGGATCAGGGCAGCGCGAGGCCGGCCTTGCGCAGGATGCGGCACAGCGCGATCAGCGGCAGGCCGATCAGCGCGGTGGGGTCCTCGCTGTCGATGCGCTCGAACAGGGCGATGCCGAGGCCCTCGCACTTGAAGCTGCCGGCGGCATCCAGCGGCTGCTCGCGGGCCACGTAGCGGGCGATCTCGTCGGCGCCCAGCGCGCGGAAGCGCACGCGGGTGAGGTCGAGCGCCGCGTGCTCGCGAGCCTGCGCGCCGCGCGTGTCGATCACGCACAGCGCGGTGTGGAAGCGCACCTCGCGGCCGGCGCAGGCGGCGAGCTGCGCGCGCGCGTTGGCCTCGCTGCCGGGCTTGCCGAGCGCGGCGCCGTCCAGCTCCGCGACCTGGTCGGAACCGATCACCAGCGCGTCCGCGCAGCGCGCCGCCACCGCGCGCGCCTTGGCGGCGGCGAGCCGTGCCGCGCAGGCCTGCGGCGCCTCGCCGGGCTGGGCGGCCTCCTCGACCCCGGGCGCCCGTTGTTCGAAATCCGGCAGCACGCGCCGCAGCAGTCCGGCGCGATAGCGCGAGGTCGAGGCCAGCACGATTTCCGGCGCGCTCACGCCGTCGGTTCCTGGCCGAGGTGTTCGCGCATGGCGTCGTCCAGCTCGTGCTGCGCGGTGCCGAGCACGATGAGCTGCTTCTGCAACTGCGCGCGCGCCTGCGCCAGCGCGGCGACGGCGCGGTTCAGCTCGGCCTGGCTGGCGGCGGGGGCGCGGTCGCGGATCCACAGGCGGTGCGCCAGCAGCTCGCGCAGCGCGGCATCGACCGCGGCGTGCGCGTCGGCGCGCTGCGGGGCGGGCAGGCTGGGCATCACGGTGACGCTGGCGTGGGCGCGGTCCAGGCGGGTGCGGCACTCCTTCAGGTCCTGCTCCATCCGGTCGGCGTCGTCGAGCAGACGGCGCAGCGCCTGCTCGCGCCGGCTTGCGCGGCGGCTGCGCAGCACGGCGATCGCCGCGATCAGCGCGGCGACCATGGCCAAGCCCAGGCCGGCCAGGGTGATATCGAACTTCACGTCGCTGGATCCCCTTGCAATGCGAACAGTCTGCCGGACCGTACGGCCCGGGTAAACCCGCACCGCGGTTGACTTTGCGCTATGCAGCACCTACCATCGCCCGGCTATGTCCGCGCCCCTGCCAGAGACCGTGGACGCTTGGCGCATGGTCACGGCGCGGCGTACGTTCCACGGAGCGCTTCCGCTCGCCGACCTCAAGCGCCTGGCGCCCAGCCTCGCCGGCGCCGAAGGCTCGGTGGCCTACGATCTGGAGTTCGGGACGGACAAGCTCGGCGTGCCCTTTCTCGCCGTGCGTGTCGATGCGGTCTTGCCGCTCACCTGCCAGCGTACGCTCGAGACCTTCGAGCAGCCTGTGCGGATCGACATGCGCCTGGGACTGTTGGCCGACGAGCGCGACGAGGCGGCGTTGCCGCCGGGTTACGAGCCGCTGCTGGTCGGCCACGAGGCGATGAGCCTCGCCGCGGTGATCGAGGACGAACTGATCCTCGCTTTGCCGCTGGTGCCGACCAAGCCGGGCACGGAGGGGCCGCACGACGCGTGGAGCACCGCGCCGGCGGCAGAACAGGAGCCGGCGCGGGAAAACCCGTTTGCCGCGCTGCAAGCATTGAAGAAAACCTGAAGCTTTCTGTTGGAGACACATCATGGCCGTCCAGAAATCCCGCAAGACGCCCTCGCGCCGCGGCATGCGCCGTTCGCACGACGCGCTGAAGGCGGTCCAGCTCGCCACCGATCCGACCAGCGGCGAGATCCATCGCCGCCATCACGTCACCAAGGACGGCTACTACCGCGGCCGCAAGGTGATCGACACCGCCGCCGCGGTGGTCGACGAGGACTGAGCGCGGCGCAGTAAGCTGCACGCGGCGAAGCGGCGCGTTCATCGCGCCGCTTCGCGTTTGGCGTCCCGGGCCGTACGCCCGCGGATGGGTCGGCCGCCCGGCGCGGCGCTGGACATGAGGGCTTCGCCCTGAAATACGCACGCATCATCGGCACCGGCAGCTACCTGCCCGAGCGCGTCGTCACCAACGCCGACCTCGAAAAGCTGGTCGAGACCAGCGACGAGTGGATCCGCTCGCGTACCGGCATTCGCGAGCGGCGCATGGCGGCCGACGGCGAGACCACCGGCGACCTGTCCTTCTATGCCGCCACGCACGCGCTGGACGCGGCCGGCGTCAAGGCATCCGAGCTCGACATGATCGTGCTCGGCACGACCACGCCGGACATCATCTTCCCCTCCACCGCCTGCCTGCTGCAGCACCGTCTCGGCGCCAACGGCTGCGCGGCGATGGACATCAACGCCGCCTGCTCCGGCTTCGTCTACGCCCTCGGCGTCGCCAACGCGTTCATCCGCAGCGGCCAGGCCAAGCGCGTGCTGGCGGTCGGCGCGGAAACGCTGACGCGCATGCTCGACTGGTCGGACCGTTCCACCTGCGTGCTGTTCGGCGACGGCGCCGGCGCGGTGGTGCTGGAAGCTTCCGACGAGCCCGGCATCCTGACCACCCGGCTGCACGCCGACGGCGGCTACAAGCACCTGCTGTACAACCCGGTCGGCGTGTCCGCCGGCTTCCAGCTGGACGAGAAGAACGCCGGCGTGCGCGTGCTGATGACCGGCAACGAGGTGTTCAAGGTGGCCGTGAAGACGCTCGACCGCATCGTCGGCGAGACGCTCGAAGCGGTCGGCATGCACGAGTCGCAGGTGGACTGGTTGATCCCGCACCAGGCCAACCTGCGCATCATCGAGGCCACCGCCAAGCGCCTCGGCCTGCCGATGGAGCGCGTGATCGTCACCGTCGACCGCCACGGCAACACCTCTTCCGGTTCGGTGCCGCTGGCGCTGGACGAGGCGGTGCGCTCGGGCAAGGTGCAGCGCGGCCAGACGCTGCTGCTGGAAGCGTTCGGCGGCGGCTTCACCTGGGCTTCGGCGCTGATCCGCTACTGAAATCGCGGAAACCGGGACTCGAGGCTCGCGGCTCGAGTTTCGGCGTGTTCGACGTCCTGCTTCGCTTCCGCTTCCGCTTCCGCCACATTCAATCGCACGAGATACGCACAGGCGCATGAACGCATCGAGCCGAGTCCCGAGCCCCGAGTCCCGAGTCCCGAACCTGGCCTTCGTCTTCCCCGGCCAGGGCTCGCAGTCGGTCGGCATGCTCGCCGAGCTGGCCGCGGCGCATCCCGAGGTGAGGCAGACCTTCGACGAGGCCTCGCAGGGGGCGGGCGTCGACCTGTGGGCGCTGTCGCAGCAGGGGCCGGAGGAGTCGCTCAACCGCACCGAGCACACCCAGCCCGCGCTGCTCGCCGCCGGCGTGGCGGTGTGGCGCGTGTGGCGCAAGCGCGGCGGCGCGCTGCCGGCGCGCCTCGCCGGCCACAGCCTCGGCGAGTACACCGCGCTGGTGTGCGCCGAGGCGCTGTCGCTGCACGACGCCGCCGGCCTGGTCGCCGAGCGCGGCCGGCTGATGCAGGCGGCGGTGCCGGCCGGCGTCGGCGCGATGGCGGCGATCCTCGGCGGCGACGACGCGCAGACCGCCAAGGTTTGCGAGGAGGTCGCGCAGGGCCAGGTGGTGGCGCCGGCCAACTACAATTCGCCGGGCCAACTGGTGATCGCCGGCCACGCGGAAGCGGTGGATCGCGCGCTGGCGCGCCTCGCCGAGCTGGGCGTCAAGAAGGCGGTCAAGCTGGCGGTGTCGGTGCCTTCGCACTGCGCGCTGATGCGCGGGGCGGCGGACGTGCTCGGCGCGCGCATGGCGGCGCTGGCGTGGTCCGCGCCGAAAATCCCGGTGATCCAGAACGCCGAGGCGAAGGCGTATGCGGCGCTCGACGACATCCGCGCCGCCTTGCAGCGCCAGCTCTACTTACCGGTGCGCTGGACCGAATGCGTGCAGGCGCTCGCCGCGGCCGGCGTCACGCGCGTCGCCGAGTGCGGTCCGGGCAAGGTGCTGACCGGGCTGATCAAGCGCATCGACAAGACGATCGAAGGGCGTGCGCTCGGTGCGCCTTCGGATCTCGACGCCGCGCTGGCGGCGTGGGTCTGACGTTCGCCGCCGCGATCCCGCCGTCGTGCCCGCTTGTGCAGGCGTGACGACCGGGCAAGTCTTTCCTGAGTCCCGAGTCCCGTTGCTGGAGGAACCCCACGCATGAGCAAGCCACTGCAGGGCGAAATCGCGCTGGTCACCGGCGCCAGCCGCGGCATCGGCGCGGCGATCGCCGACGAGCTGGCGGCGCAGGGCGCGACCGTGATCGGCACCGCCACCAGCGAAGCCGGCGCGGCCGCGATCGACGCGCGCCTCGCGCCGCACGGCGGCGCGGGCCGCGTGCTGAACGTCACCGACGGCGCCGCGGTCGAGGCGCTGATCGACGCCACCATCAAGGAGCGCGGCGGCCTGTCGATCCTGGTCAACAACGCCGGCATCACCCGCGACCAGTTGCTGATGCGCATGAAGGACGAGGACTGGAACGCAATCCTCGACACCAACCTCACCTCGGTCTACCGCACCTCGAAGGCGGTGCTGCGCACGATGATGAAGGCGCGCAAGGGCCGCATCGTCAACATCGCCTCGGTGGTCGGCGTCACCGGCAACCCGGGCCAGACCAACTACGCCGCGGCCAAGGCCGGCATCATCGCGTTCTCGAAGTCGCTGGCGCGCGAGATCGGCTCGCGCGGCATCACCGTCAACGTCGTGGCGCCGGGCTTCATCGACACCGACATGACGCGCGCGCTTGGCGAGGACCAGCGCAAGGCGCTGGAAGGGCAGATCGCGCTGGGTCGGCTCGGCGAGCCGGCCGACATCGCGCGCGCGGTGGCGTTCCTCGCCTCGCCGGCGGCGGCCTACATTACCGGCGAGACGCTGCACGTCAACGGCGGCATGTACATGCCTTGAGCGCCGGCGCGCAGGCTCCGGGAACGGCGCTGCGGACACACGGGGGGTAGCTTCCACGGCCCGTTCCCCGTTGCGCAGGGGATTCGCCTCCTCGACTCGAGGGGCGTGGGGGCAAGCAGTTCGGGGCGTCCTGCGGGCGCTCGTCACAACGTCATCGGGCGGCGGCACGACCGCGCCCGCGGCGCCCGCCCGGCCGGTGGCGGGCCCGCAGCTTCTCCACTACAATGCGCCGGCTTTTACCTGGGAGGTACCCGCACAATGAGCACCATCGAAGAGCGCGTCAAGAAGATCGTCGTCGAACAGCTTGGCGTGAAGGAAGACGAGGTGACCCCGAGCGCTTCGTTCGTGGACGACCTCGGCGCGGATTCGCTGGACACCGTCGAGCTGGTGATGGCGCTCGAAGAGGAGTTCGAGTGCGAGATCCCGGACGAAGAGGCCGAGAAGATCACCACCGTGCAGCAGGCGGTCGACTACATCAAGGCCCACGTCAAGGCCTGATGCGGCGCCCGCTCGCGCCCCGGCGGCGCGACGGAGGCGGTGCATGTGCCTGGAGCGGGACCCCGAAAGCTGCGCCGACCGGCGCAGCTTTCGTTTTGCGGGTCCGTAACCTGCGGCGGCGTATGGTCGCCGCGCGTCAAGACGGATACGAGTTATGAGCAAGCGACGCGTGGTAGTGACCGGTCTCGGCATCGTCTCGCCGGTCGGCAACGACGTGCCGACCGCATGGGCGAATATCACCGCCGGCAACAGCGGCATCGGCCCGATCACCAACTTCGACGCCAGCGCGTTCCCGACCCGCATCGCGGGCGAGGTGCGCAACTTCGATCCTGCGGCGTTCGTCGCGCCGAAGGACGTCAAGAAGATGGACACCTTCATCCACTACGGCGTCGCCGCTTCGCTGATGGCGATGCGCGATGCCGGGCTGGAGGTGCGCGAGGACAACGCCGAGCGCATCGGGGCGCTGATCGGCTCCGGCATCGGCGGCATCGCCGGCATCGAGAAGACCACGGTGGCCTGGCACGAGGGCGGCCCGCGCAAGATCTCGCCGTTCTACGTGCCGTCGACCATCATCAACATGGTGTCCGGCCAGATCTCGATCATGACCGGCATCAAGGGGCCGAACTTTTCCGCGGTGTCGGCCTGCGCCACCTCGAACCACAGCATCGGCATGGCGATGCGCCTGATCCAATACGGCGACGCCGACGCGATGGTCGCCGGCGGCGCCGAGTACGCCACCGTGCCGACCGCGATCGGCGGCTTCTGCAGCATGAAGGCGATGTCCACGCGCAACGACGACCCCACGCGCGCCAGCCGCCCGTGGGACCGCGACCGCGACGGCTTCGTGCTCGCCGACGGCGCCGGCATCCTGATGCTGGAGGAATACGAGTTCGCGAAGAAGCGCGGCGCGCGTATCTACTGCGAACTGGCCGGCGTCGGCGCCAGCAGCGACGCCTTCCACATGACCGCCCCCAGCGAGAACGGCGAAGGCCCGGCGCGCTGCATGGTGGCGGCGCTGCAGGACGCCGGCGTCAGCCCGCAGCAGGTCGAGTACGTCAATGCGCACGGCACCTCGACGCCGCTGGGCGACCTCGCCGAGACGCTGGCGCTGAAGCGCGTGCTGGGCGACCACGCCTACAAGGCGATGGTCAGCTCGACCAAGTCGATGACCGGCCACATGCTCGGCGCGGCCGGCGGCGCCGAGGCGGTCTTCACCATCCTCGCGCTGCACCACGGCGTGATTCCGCCGACCGTCAACCTGGACAACCCGAGCGAGGGCTGCGACCTCGACTACGTGCCGAACGCGGCGCGCGAGAAGCGCATCTCGGTGGCGGTCTCCAACGGTTTCGGCTTCGGCGGCACCAACGGCACGCTGGTGTTCCGTCGCATCTGACGCGGTGCGCGTGGGCGTGATCGCGCGCATCCTGCCCGGCCGGCGCGACCTGCTCGCGCCGGCCGCGGCGCAGCCGCGGCGCTATCCCTGCCTGCTGGAAAGCGCCGCCCGCGGCACCGTGCAGGCACGCTGCGACATCCTGTTCGCGTTCCCGCAGGCGGCGCTGCGCCTGGACGCCGACGGTCGCGTGCGCGACGACGAAGACCGCGTGCTCGGCACGCGCTTCCTCGAGGCGCTCGATCGGGCGTGGCGCGCCGAGCGCGACGGCTCCCCTCTCCCATCGGGAGAGGGATTGGGGGGGCGGATGGACGGGGACGCACTGCTGCGCCCGAACCCTCAGCCGGCCTTCGGCCACCCGCTCCCGGAGGGGGCGGGAAATACCGCGCTGCCGTTCACCGGCGGCTGGGTGCTTTACCTCGGCTACGAACTGGCCGGCGAAATCGAGCCGCGCCTGCGCCTGCCGGCGGCGCCGGAAGCCGGCGTGCCGACCGCGCTGGCGCTGCGCTGCCCGGCGGCGGCGATCGTCGATCATGCGCGCGACCGCACGGTGCTTGTCGCGGAGGCCGGGCATGCGGCGCTGCTCGACGCGATCGAGGCCGACCTGGCCGCGGCTTCCGCGCCCGTGCCGCCGACGCTGCCCGCTGCGGAGATCGAGGAGGACGAGCCGGCGCGCTTCCTCGACGGCGTCGCGCGCATCCACCGCTACCTGCGCGCCGGCGATACTTTCCAGGTCAACCTCTCGCGCGAATGGCGCGCGCGATTCGCCGCCGCGCCGGCGCCGGCGGCGCTGTACGCCGCGCTGCGCCGCGCCAACCCGGCGCCGTTCGCCGGCCTGCTGCAGTGGCGGGATTGGGCCGTCGTCAGCTCCTCGCCCGAACGCCTGGTCGAGGTGCGCGGCGACGTGGTGCAGACGCGGCCGATTGCCGGCACGCGGCCGCGCTTCGCCGGCGACGACGACGCGGCGCGCGTGCGCGAGCTGGTCGGCCATCCGAAGGAGCGCGCCGAGCACGTGATGCTGATCGACCTCGAGCGCAACGACCTCGGCCGCGTCTGCGCGCCCGGATCGGTGCGCGTCGACGAGCTGATGACGGTGGAGAGCTACGCGCACGTGCACCACATCGTCTCCAACGTGCGCGGCACGCTGCGCGCCGGCACCACGCCCGGCGATGTGATCGCGGCGACCTTTCCCGGCGGCACCATCACCGGCTGCCCGAAGGTGCGCTGCATGGAGATCATCGCGGAACTCGAAGGCGTCGGCCGCGGCCCGTATACCGGCGCGCTCGGCTACCTCGACCGCAATGGCGACCTGGATCTCAATATCCTGATCCGCACGCTGCTGCTGCGCGGCGACCGCGCGCGCCTGCGCGCCGGCGCCGGCATCGTCGCCGACTCCGACGCCGCGCGCGAGCTGGAGGAGACGCGCCACAAGGCGCGCGGCCCGCTGCGCGCGCTGGGGGCCGCGGGATGACGCCGCGCGTGCTGGTCGACGGCGCGGCGACGGATCGCGTGTCCGCGCTGGACCGCGGCCTGCTGTACGGCGACGGCCTGTTCGAGACCGTGCGGATCGTGCGCGGCCGCGCGCCGCTGTGGGCGCGGCACATGGCGCGCCTCGCGGCGGGCTGCGCCCGGCTCGGCCTGCCGATGCCGGCGGAGCCGACGCTGTGGTACGAGGCGGCCGACGTGACCGCGGGCATCGAGTGCGCCGTCGCGCGCATCAGCGTGACCCGCGGCGCCGGCGCGCGCGGCTACGCGCCGCCGCCGGTGTCGCAATCTGCGCGCATCGTGACCGGTTTCGCGGCGCCGGCGGTCCCCGCCGATTGGTACGCGCGCGGAATCCGGGTACGCTTCTGCGAGTTGCGCCTCGCCACGCAGCCGCGGCTGGCGGGCCTCAAGCACCTCAACCGCCTGGAGCAGGTGCTGGCGCGCGCCGAGTGGGACGACGCGGAGATCGCCGAAGGTCTGCTGCTGGATGCGGAGGGCCGGGTCGTGTGCGCCACTGCCGCGAACCTGTTCGTCGTGCGCAGTGGTCGGCTGGCGACGCCGGCACTGGATCGCTGCGGCGTGGCCGGCGTGGCGCGCGCGGAGGTGCTGGCGCGCCATGCGCAGGCCGAGGTGCGCGACATCGGCGTGGAGGAACTGATGCGGGCCGACGAGATTTTCCTCAGCTCCAGCGTGCGCGGCATCCTGCCGGTGCGCGCGCTGCCCGGCCGCGAACTCGCGCCCGGCGCATGGGCGCGCGCCCTGCAGGATGCGTGGCGCGCGCTGGGGCTGATCGACGCGGGCGCCGCATGACGCGCCGGCGCAGCGATCGTGGCGGCACGCTGAGCCGCCTGCTGGCGGCGCTGCTGCTGCTCGGCGCCTGCGGCGCCGGCGTCTGGCTGTGGGCCGACTGGTCGCGCTTCGCCGACGCGCCGCTGGCGGTCCGCGCGCAGGGGCAGACCGTCGAGGTCGCGCGCGGCATGAGCCTCAACGGGATCGTGCAGGCGCTGCGCGCGCAGCAGGTCAGCGCCGCGCCGGCGTGGTACTGGCGCGCGCTGGCCGCGCGCATGCGCGTGGCCGGGCGCCTGCACGCGGGCGAATACGCGCTCGATCCCGGCCTGACCCCGCGCGCGCTGCTGGAGCGCATGGCGGCCGGCCGCGTGCTGCAGCGCCGTTTCACCATCGTCGAGGGCTGGACGTTCCGGCAGATGCGCGACGAACTGCACCGCGCCGACAGACTGGCGATCGCGACCGCCGATCTCGACGCTGCCGGGATCATGCGCCGGCTCGGCTTCCCCGGCGAGGCGCCGGAAGGGCGCTTCCTGCCCGAGACCTACGCCTACGTGCTGGGCGACAGCGATCTCGACCTGCTGCAGCGCGCCCACGAGGCCATGGGCAAGTACCTCGCGACACAGTGGGCGCAGCGCGATCCCGCGGTGCCGCTGCAGACACCGTACCAGGCGCTGGTGCTGGCCTCGATCGTGGAGAAGGAAACCGGCCGCGGCGAGGAGCGCGCCGAAATCGCCGGCGTGTTCGAGCGCCGCCTGAAGCTCGGCATGCGCCTGCAGACCGACCCGACCGTGATCTACGGCCTCGGCAGCGCCTACGACGGCAACCTGCGCAAGCGTGATCTCGAAGCCGATACGCCGTTCAACACCTACACCCGCGCCGGCCTGCCGCCGACGCCGATCGCGCTGCCCGGCAAGGCGGCGATCGCCGCGGTGCTGCATCCGGCGCCGGGCGATGCGCTGTACTTCGTCGCGCGCGGCGACGGCACGCACCAGTTCTCGGCGACCATCGAGGAACACAACCGCGCAGTGGCGCGCTACCAGCTCGGAAGGAAAAAGTGAGCGGACGCTTCGTCACCCTGGAAGGCGGCGAGGGCGCCGGCAAGAGCACGCTGCTGGCCGGCCTGCGCGCGCACCTCGAAGCGCACGGCGTCGACCTGCTGCTGACGCGTGAGCCGGGCGGCACCGCGCTCGGCGAGGCGGTGCGCGCGCTGGTGCTCGATCCCGCGCTGCGCGACACCTGCGCCGAGAGCGAGCTGCTGCTGATGTTCGCCGCGCGCGCGCAACTGGTGCGCGCGGTGATCCGACCGGCGCTGGCGGCCGACCGCTGGGTGCTGTGCGACCGCTTCACCGACGCCAGCTACGCCTACCAGGGCGGCGGCCGCGGCCAGCCGGCGGAGCGCATCCGCGAGCTGGAACGCTGGGCCGCGGAGGACCTGCAGCCCGACCTGACCCTGCTGCTCGACCTGCCGGTGGCGGACGGGCGCGCGCGCGCCGCCGGACGCGGCGACGCCGATCGCATCGAGCGCGAGCAGGACGATTTCTTCGAGCGCGTGCGCGCGGCCTATCGCGTGCGCGCCGCAGAGTTCCCGCAGCGCTTCCGCGTGCTGGACGCCTCGCAGCCGCCCGAGCGCGTGCTGGCCGATGCGATCGCCGCGCTGGCGCCGCTGTTTGACGGGAGCATGCGATGACGGCGCCGGCGTGGCACGCCGAACCCTGGTCGATCCTGCGCCAGCGCGCCGAGCGCAACGCGCTGCCGCACGCGCTGTTGCTTGCAGGCCCGACCGGCTTGGGCAAGCGCGAATTCCTCGAACGCTTCGTGCGCGCGCGGCTGTGCCAGCAGCCGGTAGACGGCGAAGCCTGCGGACAGTGCCGCGCCTGCGCGCTGCTCGCCGCCGGCAGCCATCCCGACCGCGTCGCGGTCACGTTCGCCGAGCGCGCCGACGGCAAGGGCCTGCGCAGCGAGATCGTGGTCGACCAGATTCGCGCGCTGGGCCCGCGCCTGGCGATGGCCAGCCAGTTCGGCGGCTGGCAGGTCGCCAGCATCGATCCGGCCGACGCGCTCAACGCCGCCGCCGCCAACGCATTGCTGAAGACGCTGGAGGAGCCGACGCCGGCGACGCTGATCGTGCTGGTCGCCGACGCGCCGTGGCGCTTGCCGGCGACGATCCGCTCGCGCTGCCAGCGCGTCGACTTCCGCCTGCCGTCGCGCGAGGAGGCGCTGGCCTGGCTGCGCGCGCAGGGGCTCGCCGACGCCGCGGCCGCGCTGGATGCCGCCGGCGGCAACCCCGGCCTCGCGCTGGCCTTCGCCCGCGATGGCGCGCTGGCGCGACGCGACGAGGTGGCGCGCGACCTCGCCGCGCTGGCGCAGGGGCGTGCCGACGCGTTCGCGCTGGCCCGTTCCTGGGCAGACGACGCGCCGGTCGATCGCCTGTGGTTCGCCGCCGCGCTCGCCGCCGACGAGGCGCGCGCACAGGCGCAAGGCGCGCGCGGCCCGCTGGGGCTGGCCGCCGCCGACGGCGATGCGCTCGGCGCCTGGTTCGCGCACGCCAACCGCACGCGCGAGCTGCTGCGCGGTCCGCTGCGCGCCGAGCTGGCGCTGCTCGAACTGCTGGCGGCGTGGCGCTGATCCGCGGCTGATCCGCGCAAGCTGGCGGCAAGCGGGCGCCTGCATGCTGTGCGCCTTCCCAAGTCCCGCTGTTTTCCATGGCAACACCGCAACCCTGGACCGCAGGGCGCTCGGAACGCGGGCGCGGCGCGGCCGCATGCGCGCTGCTGGCGCTGATCGTCCTGCGCATACTCTATCTGCGCGGCTATCCGTTCAATTCCGACGAGCCGCAGCACCTGCACGTGGCGTGGGCGTGGACGCAGGGCCTGTTGCCGTACCGCGACGTGTTCGACAACCACGGGCCGCTGTTCGGGCTGCTGCACGCGCCGCTGCTGATGCTGGTCGGCGCGCGGCCCGACGCGCTGATGTGGATGCGGCTGCCGATGCTGGCCTGGTACCTGCTGGCGCTGGCCGCGACCTGGCGGTTGGCGCGCACGCTGTACGGCGACGGCGTGGCGCGCGCGGCGATGCCGCTGGTCGCGCTGTATCCGAGCTTCTTCCTGGTTGCCGGCCAGTTCCGCACCGACAACCTGTGGATGGCGCTGTGGCTGGCGGCGCTGGCGGTGCGGTGGCGCTGGCCGGACCGCCGCGTGCCCTGCGCAGCTTCGCCGCCGGCCTGCTGGCCGGCGCGGCGCTGGCGGTGTCGCAGAAGACCCTGCTGCTGCTCGGCTGCGCCGGCGTCGCCGCCGCGGTGACGTGGAGCGCGCGGCCGCGCATCGGGATGGTGGTGACGGCCGCCCGCCATGCGCTGGCGGCAATCGCGGGCCTGCTGGTGGTGCCGGCCGCATTCGCCGCGTGGTTCGCCGCGCACGGCGCGTGGGACGCCACGGTGTACTGCCTGGTCCGGCACAACATGCTGCCGGGCCTCGGCTACTGGCATCACGAGTCGTGGCGGTTGGCCGCGTTCCTGTCGCTCGCGTTCGCCGCTGCGGCGTTGGCGTGGCGGATGGCGCGCCGCCGCGAACGCGCCGCCGCGCGTCGCGCCGTGCTGTTCCTGCAGGCGATGCTGTACGCGCTGTCGATCTACACATGGTGGCCGCTGGTGACGCGCCAGGACATGCTGCCGGCGCTGCCGCCGCTGATCCTCGTGTTTACCGGCTACGTCGCCACGCGGTGGCGGCCGCTCGTGCCCGCGCAACCGACGATCCTGGTCGGCGTGCTCGCCGCGTCCGAACTGGCCCTGCTGCTGGCCGGCAGCCCGCCGTGGCGCAATCGTCTGGCCCAACACGAGCGCGAAGTCGCGACCGTGCTGCAGCTGACCCGGCCCGGCGAATTCGTGATGGATCCGAAGGGCGCCAGCATTTTCCGTCCGCGCCCGTACTACTACGTGCTGGAAACCATCACCGAACGCCGGCTCGCGCTGGGCCTGCTGCCCGACGCCATTGCCGATGACATGGTGCGCACGCGCACGATGGTCGCGATCGACTGCCGGCTGCCGCCGCGCAGCCGCGCGTTCGTCGAGCGCAACTATCTTCCGGTCGACGGCAACGTGCGCGTGGCCGGGCTGCGCCTGCCGCCTGCGACAGGCGCGCCGCGCCGCTTCACGCTCGAACTGCCCGGCACCTATGCCGCGGTCGACGCGAACGGCGTCGTGGCGGCGCGGGTCGACGGCGCGTCGCCGTCGCGGCGCTGGGCACTGGCCGCCGGAACGCATACCCTGACCACGCCGGCGCAGGGTGCGCTGGCCATCGTATGGGCGCCCGCGCTCGACCGTGGACTGCGATCGGAGACCGGTTGGTGGAGCAAGCCCTGAACGTCGACGACCTGCTGCGCCGGTCGGGTGCGCGCCTGCTGGTGGTGGCGCCGCATCCCGACGACGAGTCGCTTGCCGCCGGCGGCCTGATCCAGCGCGCGCGCGCGCTCGGTGCCGACGTGCGCGTGCTGCTGCTGACCGACGGCGACAACAATCCCTGGCCGCAGCGCTGGCTGGAACGACGCCTGTGCATCGATGCCGCGGCGCGGCGCCGCTGGGGCGAACGTCGCCGCGGCGAGGTGCGCGAGGCGCTGGCCGGGCTGGGCGTGCCGGCGCAGGCGCTGCTGGCGCTGGGTTGGGCCGATCTCGGCGTGACCGCGCGGCTGTGCACCGACTTCGCCGCGGCGCGCGACGCCTTCGCGGCTCGGCTGCGCGCGTGTGCGCCGACCATGATTGCCGCGCCGGCGCTGGACGACCGCCATCCCGACCACAGTGCGGCGCGCGTGCTGCTGGAACTGGCGCTCGCCGACGTCGCGCCGTACCCGCCGCTGCTGGGCTACCTGGTGCACGGCCGGCCCGCGCAGCGCGGCACGCCGGTGGTCATCGCGCTGGATGCGGCGATGCGCGAACGCAAGCGCGCGGCGGTGCTGGCCCACCGCACCCAGGTAGCGCTCAGCCGGGGACGCCTGCTGCGCTGCGTCGGCGATCGCGAGCTGTTCCGCTTCGACGGCCCGACGACGACCCCATGGCGCGACAGCCTGCTGCTGCCGTGGCGGCCGCCGGCGTGGCTGCACGCGCGCCTGGACCTGCTGCTGGCGCATCGCGGCGGGGCGCAGCGCGTGCCGTGGCGGTCGGCGCCGCTGTACCGGACCGACGCCGGCTTCCGCCTGGACGTGCCCGCGGCAGCGCGCGGGGGGCTGCTGTTCGTCAAACTGGAGGCGCGCTTCGATACCGCGTGGATCTTCGACCGCTGGGGCTGGTGGCGCGCGTCGGAGGAATGAGAAAGGAACGCGGGGCAAGCGAAGCCGCGGGGCGATCCCGGTCTCCCTGCGCCACGCATCCCGCGCCCCGTGCCTGGACGCTTGTCCACGGGACCTCCCGAGACCTTCGCCGCAGTGACCGGGTCGCTTGACCGCCCGCGCCGGCTTGGCCCAAGCTGCGCGATGCCCGGTGCCGACGCGGCACCGGCCGAGGGGAGAGTGCAGATGAGCGGACAGACGGGCACGGGCATGCCGCGCCAGGGCATCCTTCCGCTGGTGATCAAGGACAAGGGCGCCCTGTACAACGCCTATATGTCGTTCGTGAAGGGCGGCGGCCTGTTCGTGCCCACCGCCAAGCGCTACAGCCTCGGCGACGAGGTGTTCCTGCTGATCACGCTGATGGACGACAAGGACCGCCTCGGCGTCAGCGGCAAGGTGGTGTGGATCACGCCCGCCGGCGCGCAGGGCAACCGCACCGCCGGCATCGGCATCCAGTTCAGCGAGTCGGCCGACGGCGAAGCGGCACGCACCAAGATCGAATCGATCCTGGCCGGCATCCTCGGCTCCGAGCGCAGCACGCACACGATGTAGCGCAGCACGCACGGCGACTTTCCGCACATGGATTCCCCGCGACTTCCACTGCGCGTGCTGGTGCTCGGCGCCGGCGCGACCGGCGGCTGGTTCGGCGCCCGGCTGATCGAGGCCGGCGCCGACGTCGATTTCCTGGTGCGCCCCGCGCGCGCCGCCGCGCTGGCCGCGAACGGCCTGCGCATCGAGAGCGCGTCGCGCCCGTTCGCCGCGCCGGTGCGTGCGCTCGGCGCGGTGCCCGCCGATGCCCGCTACGACCTGGTGCTGCTGTCCTGCAAGGCCTACGACCTCGCCACGGCGATCGACGCGATCCGCCCCGCGGTGGGCGCGCACACGCGCGTGCTGCCGCTGCTGAACGGGCTGCGCCATCTGGACGCGCTGGACGCCGCGTTCGGCGCACCGCGCGTGCTTGGCGGGTTGTGCCATATCTCGGTGACCCTGACCGCCGACGGCGCGATCCGCCAGTTCGGCGCGCTGGAGCGCCTGACCTGGGGCGCGCGGCGCGCGGACGACCCGGCGCTGCCGGCGCTGCGCGCGACGCTGCAACGCCTGCCGGGCGACGTGCGCGAACCCGCCGACATCCTCGCCGCGATGTGGGAGAAGTTCGCCTTCATCGCCGCGCTGGGCGGCATCACCTGCCTGCTGCGCGCGCCGGTGGGCGTGATCGCGGCGAGCGGCGAGGGCGCCGCGCTGGCGCGCCGCCTGTACGCCGAGTGCGCGGAAGTCGCCGCGCGCGAGGGCCGTCCGATCGACGCCGCGGCGCGCGCCGAGGCCGAACGCATCCTGACCGCGCCCGGTTCGCCGCTGAAGGCCTCGATGCTGCGCGACCTCGAGCGCGGCGGCCGCACCGAGGGCGAGCACATCCTCGGCGACCTGCGCGCCCGTGCCCACCGCGCCGGCCTCGACACGCCGCTGCTGGCTGCGGCGCACGCGCACGTCGCGGCCTACGAACGCCAGCGCGCGGTGGATTGAGGGACCGGGCGCGCAAACGCGAACGCCCGGCGGGGCCGGGCGTTCGCGTGCGAAAAACTGGTCGGGGAGACAGGATTTGAACCTGCGACTTCTACGTCCCGAACGTAGCGCTCTACCAGGCTGAGCTACACCCCGACGGGAGCCGCGCATGATAGCGATGGCATCCCGGCTTGGCAACTTCCGCAGGCGCCGGTCCGGCCGCGCGCGGCTCGCCGCGGGCGGCCCGCGCGGCGGCATCTGCTAGGCTATGCGGCTTCCCGCCGTCCCGAACTTACCGAGGAAACCATGGCGCAGTCGAAGGCCCGCACCATGCCCGGCGTGCTCGAGCTGCTTCCGCTCGAGCAGGTCGCCTTCCAGGGCATGCTGGACACGATCCGGCGCAACTTCGAGCGCTACGGCTTCCTGCCGGTGGAGACGCCGGTGATGGAGTTCGCCGACATCCTGCTGACCAAGGAAGGCGGCGAGACCGAGCGCCAGGTCTACTTCGTGCAATCCACCGGCGACCTGGAAAAGGGCGGGAGGCCGGAGTTGGCGCTGCGCTTCGACCTGACCGTGCCGCTGGCGCGCTACGTGGCCGAGCACGAGCATGAACTGAGCTTCCCGTTCCGCCGCTACCAGATGCAGCGCGTCTACCGCGGCGAACGCCAGCAGCGCGGCCGCTTCCGCGAGTTCTACCAGTGCGACATCGACGTGATCGGCAAGGACGCGCTGTCGATCCGCTACGACGCCGAGCTGCCGGCGGTGATCCATAGCGTGTTCAGCGCGCTGGCGATCGGCCCGTTCGTGATCCAGATGAACAACCGCAAGCTGATGCGCGGCTGGTTCGAGGGCCTCGGCATCGCCGACGCGGAGCGGCAGACACTGGTGCTGCGCGAGGTGGACAAGCTGGACAAACGCGGCGCCGACGCCGTGCGCGCCACGCTGACCGGGCCGGAGTTCGGCCTGTCCGTCGCGACCGCCGACAGGATCATGGCGTTCGTCTCGATCCGCTCGACTTCGCTGGCCGACGCGCACGCGAAGCTGGATGCGCTCGGCGCCGGCAGCGCGACTTTCGAACAGGGCAGGACGGAACTGAAGGAAGTGCTGAACCTGGTCAAGGCGTTCGGCGTGCCGGAAACGCACTTCGCGCTGAACCTGTCGATTGCGCGCGGCCTCGACTACTACACCGGCACCGTCTACGAGACGCACCTGACCGAGCATCCGCAGATCGGCTCGATCTGCTCCGGCGGCCGCTACGAGAACCTCGCCGGCCACTACACGAAGTCGCACCTGCCCGGCGTCGGCATCTCGATCGGCGCCACGCGCCTGTTCTGGCAGCTGCGCGAGGCCGGCCTGCTCGGCCCTGCGGCCAGCACGGTGCAGGCGCTGGTGGCGCTGATGGAGGGCGTGCCGCTGCCGGCCTGCCTGGAACTGGCGGCGCAGTTGCGCGAGGCCGGCATCGCCACCGAGGTGGTGATGGAGCCGGGCAAGCTGTCCAAGCAGTTCAAGTATGCCGACCGTGCCGGCATCCGCTTCGTGCTGGTGCTGGGCCCGGACGAACTGGCCAAGGGCGTGGTCGCGGTCAAGGACATGCGCCGGCAGGAGCAGTTCGAGGTGCCGCGCGCCGATCTGGCCAAGACGCTGCGCGTCGAGCTGGAGCAGACGGCGGCGATGGGGTGAGCGCCATTCGCCGGTCGCGCGTGCGGCGGCGGATGGCCGATGGGATGAACACCGACGTCGAGGTGTCGACGGCCGCGCCGAGGCCGGCGCGCGCGACGGCGACGTCGATCCGATGGAGGCGTGGCGAGGCGACATGGCAACGACTGCAGACACGATCGTTCTGGACGGCAACCGCCTGACCCGCGGGCAGGTAGTGGCGATCGCCCGCGACGGCGCGCGCGTCGCGCTGGATGCGAAGCAGCTCGGGCGCGTGCAGCGCGCCGCGGATTTCCTCGCCGAGAAGGTCGACTGCGGCGAGCCGATCTACGGCGTCACCACCGGCTTCGGCAGCAATGCCGACAAGCTGCTCGGTGCGCACCGCGCACGCGACGAACTGCCCGGCGGCAATCCGGAAGTCACGGACGGCACGCTGCTGGAGGAGTTGCAGCACAACCTGGTGATCACGCACGCGGTGTGCGTGGGCAAGCCGTTCGCGCCCGAGGTGGTGCGCGCCATGCTGGCGATCCGCATCAACACGCTGATGCGCGGCCACTCCGGCATCCGCGCGGCGACGCTGCAGGCGCTGGCCGAGCTGCTCAACCGCGACGTGATCCCGGTGATCCCGGAAAAGGGTTCGGTCGGCGCCAGCGGCGACCTCGCGCCGCTCTCGCATCTGGCGATCGTGCTGCTGGGCGGCGGCGAGGCGTTCCACGCCGGCGAGCGCGTGGCCGGCGCCGAGGCGCTGAAACGCGCCGGTCTCGCGCCGGTGCGGCTCTCGTTCAAGGAAGGCCTGGCGCTGAACAATGGCACCACGCAGATGCTGGCCTGCGCGGTGCTGGCGCTGGACCGTCTGCAGGCGCTGCTCGGCACCGCCGACCTCGCCGCGGCGATGACGCTCGACGCGTTCGCCGGCCGCAGCGGCGCGCTGCGGCCCGAGGTGCACGCGCTGCGTCCGCACCCAGGCCAGGTCGAGACCGCGGCGCGCGTGCGCGGCCTGCTGGAAGGCTCCACCCTGGTCGACATTCCCTACCACCTGGTGCCGCGCTTCCGCACCTGGTCGGCCGAAGCGTGGGCGACGCCCGAGGAGCAGGCGCAGCGCTTCGACATCGCCTGGGAATGGGTGCCCGCGAACCACCGCCACGGCCGCGAGGCGTTCTACAGCCGCTTCCTGCCGTTCCGGGGCGGCAAGAAGCACCAGCCGCAGGATGCCTACTGCCTGCGCTGCATGCCGCAGGTGCACGGCGCGGTGCGCGACGCCTGGGCGCAGGCGTGCCGCGTGATCGACGTCGAGCTGAACGCGGTCACCGACAACCCGCTGGTGTTCCCCGACGCCGAGAACCCGCGCCACATCGAGGACCAGGTGATCTCCGCCGGCCACTTCCACGGCATGCCGCTGGCGCTGGCGATGAGCTACGTGAAGGCGGCGATCCCGGTGCTGGCCTCGATCTCCGAGCGCCGCCTGGCCAAGCTGGTCGACCCCGCCACCAACGACGGCCTGCCGGCGTTCCTCACCGGCAACGAGGACGCCACCGACTCCGGCTTCATGATCGTGCAGTACACCGCGGCGGCGCTGGTCAACGACCTGGCCACGCGCGCGCATCCGGCCTCGGTGTACTCGATCCCGACCAGCGCCAACGCCGAGGACCACGTGTCGATGGGCGCCAACGAGGCGCGCCACGTGCTGGAGATGTGCGAGGACCTCGGCCACGTGCTGGCGCTGGAGCTGTACACCGCCGCGCAGGCGCTGGAGTACCGCCAGGACATGCTCAACGCGGCGCGCCGCCTCGCCGAGCGCGGCGGCTGGACCGCGCTGGCGGCGAAGGTGGTCAACGCGCCCGATCCCACGCATCCGCAGCGCGCGCAGTTCGAGGAGGAGGTGCGCGCGCTGCAGAAGGCGCTGGCCGAGGCCGGCGACTTCCATGCCGGCGCCGCCGTGCGCAAGGCGTTCGCCGCCATCCGCGAGCGCATCGGCTTCATCTCGCGCGACCGCGCGATGGATGGCGACGTGCAGCGCATCTGCGCACTGGTGGCGAGCAGGGCGCTGCTGGCCTGAGCGTTCGCCGGCCGGGCTGCCGGCCGGCGGCCGCGCCATGCTTGGCATGCCGCGCCGCGCGCGGCATGCTGCGCGGGGTTCCGACGGACTTGGCCCATGCATCGCTGGCGCACCCTGGACGGCCGCCCACCGCGCGTGATTGCGCACCGCGGCGCCAGCGGCTACCTGCCCGAACACACGCTGCCCGGATACGCGCTGGCAGCGCAGCAGGGTGCCGACGTGCTCGAACCGGATCTGCTGCCCAGCCGCGACGGCGTGCTGTATGCGCGCCACGACTACGGGCTTGCGCGCAGCACCGACGTGGCAACGCGGCCCGCATTCGCCTCGCGCGCCCGCGAAGTGGACGGCGCGCGCGACTGGTGGATCACCGACTTCGACGCCGCCGAACTGGACACGCTGCGCGCGATGCAGCCGTTCGCCCAGCGCGACCACGCGCACGACGGCCGCCACGCGCTGCCGCGCTTCGCCGCCGTGCTCGACCTCGCCGCGCGCGTCGGTGCCGAGCAGGGCCAGGTGTTGCCGGTCTATCCCGAACTGAAGCATCCGCAGCGCTGCCGCGCGCGCGGCCTCGATCCGGTGGCGCTGCTGGCGGCGGAATTGCTGCCGCGCGGCCTGGCCGGATCGCAGGCGCCGGTCTGGCTGCAGTGCTTCGACCACGACGTGCTGCGCGAGGCGCGGGAGCGCCTCGGCAATCCGTGCTACGCGCTGGTCGAGGCGCTGCCGGCGCAGCCCGACGCGCGCGACGCCAGGCTGCGCGAGCTGGCGACCTGGGCGCGCGGCATCGCGCCGGACAAGCGCCTGCTGTGGGATGGCCGCGGCCGCGACAGCGGCCTGGTCGACGCGGCGCATGCCGCCGGCCTCGAAGTGCACGCCTGGACCTTCCGCGACGACCTCGGCTACGCGCCGTTTGCCGACGTGCGCGCCGAACTGCGTGCGGCGTTCGCGCTGGGCGTGGATGCGCTGTTCTGCGATTTTCCCGCCACCGCCGTGGCCGAACGCGCGGCATTCGCGCGGCGCTGACCGCAACCTTCCTTCAGCGCGTGACCACGATCTGCTGGGTGTCGAACGGCAGCGGCACGCCCGGCTTGAAGGTATGGCGCCAGGTGGCGAGCTGGTCGGCGATGCCCCTGCCGACGTCGATCTGCGGCTCGGACGGCGTCAACTGCTCGCGGTGCTCCCAGCGCGTGACGTCGTCGCGGGCATAGCCGTAGGCCTGGATGAAGTCGGTCGTGCGGTTCAGCGCGTCGGCCAGCAGGGCGCGGCCGAAGAAGGTGATCTCGGCATCGCTGTCGCAGCCGAACGAGCTGCGGTCGCTGCGCGCGGCGGTGATCACCAGGGTGCCGTCGCCGCGCAGCGGCGGGACGAAGCCGCCCGAATAGCAGGCGTTGACCACCACCACCTTCCACTTGAACGGACGCTGCTTGAGGATGTCGCCGAGATCCTCGGCGCCGATCTGGTCCAGCGGCAGCGGGTCGAGACCGACCGTCAGCGTGTGATCCTCGCTGCCGTGCGAGGTGAGGTACAGCAGCAGCACGTCCTGCTGCGGGTCCATCACTTTGGCCAGCGCGTCCAGCGCGGTCTCGAGATTGCTCCAGGTGGCGAGCGGGCGCCGGTCGACGGTGGCCGGATTGTTCTCCAGCACCAGCGTGTGCCCGGCGGCGGCGAAGCGCTGGCCGAGCATGCGCTCGGCGTACTCGGCCTCGTTGCGGAACGCGTCGGTGCTGCCGTCGCCGGCGAAGATCAGCGCGTACAGGTTGACCTGCCCCGGCGTGCGCGGCTTCAGCTGCGCCAGCGCCGCCTGCATGCGGTCGGCCTGCACGTACAGCGCCTGCTCGGGGGTGAGGTCGGTGTCGGCCCAGGCTTCGCTGTCGGCGGCATCGTCCTGATCCGTGGGCGCGGCCGCGGCCGCGGGCTGCGCGGGCGCGGCGTGCTGGCCCAGCGACAGCGCCAGCGCGGCGCCGGTCAGGAAGGCGAACAGGGCAGCGAACAGGGTGCGCATGGTCAGACCGCGATGGCGTCGAAGTCGGCGACGCAGGGATGGCGCGCGTCGGCCGGACAGGCCAGCGGCGGCCGGCACACCCACGTGGTGCCGAAGCCGGCGGCGCGTGCGGCGTCGAGTTCCTCGACCACGTCGGACAGGAAGTGCAGGCGCGCGGGCGGCTCGCCGATCGCGGCGGCGATGCGCGCGTAGGAATCGCGTTCGCGCTTCGGGCCCGTCTCGGTGTCGAAATAGCCGGCGAACAGCGGGGTCAGGTCGCCGGCCTCGCTGTAGCGGAAGAACAACTTCTGCGCCTGCACGGAACCCGACGAGTACACGTAGAGCCGGATGCCCTGGGCGCGCCACGCGCGCAGCTTCGCCGCGACTTCGGGGTAGACGTGGGCGCGGTAGTCGCCGCCGGCGTAGCCGGCTTCCCAGATCATGCCCTGCAGCGCCTTCAGCGGCGTGGCCTTGCGGTCGGTGTCGATCCAGCCGAGCAGCAGGTCGATCACCTCGGTGCGGCTGGCGGTGATCAGGTCGGCCTCCCGTGCCGCCTCGTGCAGCCAATGCCGCACCTCGGGATGGTCCGCGTGGGTTTCGACGAAGGCGGGCAGGCGCTTGCGCGCGTACGGGAACAGCACGTCCTTGACGAAACTGATCGAGCTGGTGGTGCCCTCGATGTCGGTGACGATGGCGCGGGTTTCGGTCATGGCCGGGAGACGGAAGACGGGAGACGGGACGAGCGTACCAAGCCGCGGAGCGGTGTTGTGGCGCCCGCGCGGCTCCGCCTCGCGGTCCTCACTCGTAGCGCGGGAAGCGCGCGGCGATCGGGTCGCCGGTGAAGTTGGCCACCCAGCCGGCCGGATTGGTGAACAGGCGGATCGCGACGAAGTGCGGCGCCGGCCCCATGTCGAACCAGTGGCGGGTGCCGCCGGGCACGCCGATCAGGTCGCCTTGGGTGCACAGGATCTCGTAGACCCGGTCGCCGAGGTGCAGGCTGAACAGGCCGGAGCCGGCGACGAAAAAGCGCACCTCGTCCTCGGCGTGGGTGTGCTCCTCGAGGAATTTCCGGCGCAGCGCTTCCTTGTCCGGATGATTCGCGTGCAGGCTGACCACGTCGGCCGCCCGGTAGCCTTCCTCGGCCATCAGCCGGTCGATGTCGCCGCGATAGGCGGCGATCACCGCGTCCGGGCTGGCGCCCGGCGTGATCGGCTTCGACGTTTGCCAGCGTTCGAAGCGCACCCCGGCCGCGGCCAGTTCGCGGACGATCTCGGCGTGGGCGTCGGTGGCGAGCAGCGGCGAAGCGCCGTCGGTTTCGCTGAAAATGCGCAGGCGGCTCATGCGGACAACCTCCTCAGATCCAGCTCGCAGGCAAGCAGGAATTCGAGCGCTTCGAGATGACGGCGCGTCTCGGCCATGTCGCGGCCCCAAGTGTAGATGCCGTGGCCGTCGATCAGGTACGCATACAGCGGCTTGCCCGCGTCCAGCCAGGCATCGATGCGCGCGGTCAGATCGGGCATGTGCTGGGTGTTGGGGAACACCGGCACCTCGAGCACGCTTTCGTGGGTGGTGTGGCCGGCGATCGCCTTCTGCAGCTCCCAGCCCTGCAGGCGGATCGCGCCGGCCGGCGCGAACAGGCGCGAGGCGACGGTCTGCGTGCGCGAGTGGGTGTGCAGCACCGCGCCTGCTTCCGGGAAGCGCAGGTAGATCTGGACGTGCAGCGCGGTTTCGGCGGAGGGCCGCGCGTCGGTGTCGACCGGCCGGCCGGACATGTCGACGACCATCACGTCGCCCTCGTCGAGCTGCCCCTTGTCGCGCCCCGAAACGGTGATCGCGATGTGGCCGGCGTCGATGCGCGCGGAAAAGTTGCTGCTGGTGGCCGGCGTCCAGCCCTGCGCGGCGAGCGCGCGGCCGGCATCGGCGATGCTGCGCGCGCAGGCGGCGAGACGGGTCCGGTCGTAGCCTGGTGGAGGGGGCATCGACGGTGCGTTCGGATGGCCAGACGTGGCGCGGCACTATAGCACGCGTGCGCGCGGCGCCCGGGTGCGGCTGACTCAAGTCATGCACCGTTGGGCTGCGCGGCGTAGGATATGCGGCAAGGGTACAAACGCGGCCGTGCCGCACTTTCATCCCACCATCCCACGACGGAGGTTTGCCAATGTCGAATGACCAGAACAACGCGTCTCGCCGCCGATTCCTCAAGGTCGCCGCCGGCGCGGCCGGCGCCGCCGCGCTCGCCGCGGTGCTGCCGCGCACGGCCAACGCGCAGGCGCTGCCGCATCTCGCGCCGACCGACCCGGCCGCCAAGGCGCTGGGCTACGTCGAGGACACCACCAAGGTGGACCAGGCGAAGTACGCCAATCACAAGGCGACCGACAATTGCGCCAACTGCAAGTTCTTCCAGGGCAAGCCCGGCGACGCCTATGCGGGCTGCCAGCTGTTCCCGGGCAAGGCGGTGAACGCGAAGGGCTGGTGCTCGGCGCACGCTGCGAAAGCCTGATCGCCCGCTCCAGCGCGATCGAGAGAGCCGGCCGCAAGGCCGGCTTTCGCGTTTCCGGGAAGCGCGAAAACGGCGATCGGCGCAGACGGCCTCGGCGGCGATGCGCGCGGATGGTTCGGAAGGGGGAGGCGAGCATGCGGGCGGGCGCCCGAGACATCGCTGCTCGAGCGCGCCCAGGTCGAGGAGCTGGGTCGCCTGGACGCGCCCGAGCGGCAATCCGAGGGGTCCACTGCCAAGTGACTAACCCGCGGACCACGGATCATAGCGCGGGAGGGCCTCGGCCGGCCAATAGATCGCGCCCATCGCTTATGCTCGTTTACAGCATTTTCGATCTTTCAATGACTTGAGAACTCAACCTCGCTCGGAATCGATCCAATCGCCATCCATACTTTCGGGTATGGATGGCGATTGCCGAGGTGCGGTCAGCGCGCGCGCAGCCGGCTGTGCCGGTAGCCGTAGCCGAAGTACAGCACGAAGCCGAGCGCGGTCCAGGCCACCATCAGCGTCCAGTTGTACCAGCTCATCGTGCCCAGCAGGACGAGGCAGCTGAGGATGCCGCAGGTGCAGATCACGGGCGCCCATGGCACGCGGAACGTGCGCGGCAGGTCGGGCGCGGTGCGGCGCAGCAGCAGCACGCCGCCGCACACGGCGCAGAACGCGATCAGCGTTCCCATCGAGACCAGGTCGCCCAGCACGTTCAGCGGGAACACGGCCGCCATCAGGGCGATGCCGATGCCGGTGATCACCGTGTTGATGTGCGGCGTGCGGTGCTTGGGATGGATGCGCGTGAACACCTTTGGCAACAGGCCGTCGCGACCCATGATCATGAAGATGCGCGGCTGCGCGATGATCATCACCAGCACCACCGAGGACAGGCCGATCAGCGCGCCGACCTCGACCAGCCAGCGCAGCCAGACCAGTTGCGGGTGCGCGCGCACCGCGGTCACCACCGGTTCGTCGGTGCCGAGCTGCGTATACGGCAGCAGGCCGGTCAGCACCGCGGCCATGGCGATGTACAGCACCGTGCAGATCGCCAGCGAGGCCAGCGTGCCGAACGGCATGTCGCGCTGCGGGTTCTTGCACTCCTGGGCGGCGGTCGAGGTGGCCTCGAAACCGATGTAGGCGAAGAACACCATCGCCGCGCCGCGCAGGATCCCGGACCAGCCGTACTTGTCCGGGCCCTGCTGCTCGGGGATGAACGGGTGCCAGTTGGCCGGGTCGACGTAGCGCGCGCCGACCACGATCACGATCAGGATCAGGCTGACCTTCAGGATCACCATCGCCATGTTGGCGCCGGTCGACTCGCGGATGCCGACGTAGCAGACCCAGGTCAGCGCCAGCGTGATCGCCACGGCCGGCAGGTTGAACAGTGCGCCGGTGGCGACCAGGTGGCCGTTGACGTAGTCCAGCGGCGCATTGGTCAGCGCAGGCGGCAGGTGGATGCCGAAGTGGTCGAGCAGGCTGAGGAAGTAGCCGGTCCAGCTCACCGCGACCGCCGAGGCCGAGACGCCGTATTCCAGCACCAGGTTCCAGCCGATGAACCACGCCGCCACCTCGCCCAGCGTGGCGTAGGCGTAGGAGTACGCGCTGCCGGACACCGGGATCATGGTGGCGAACTCGGCGTAGCAGAGCGCGGTGAAGCCGCTGCAGATCGCGGCGAGGACGAACGAGATGATGATCGCCGGGCCGGCGTGGTCGGCGGCCGCCTGGCCGGTGATGACGAAGATGCCGCCGCCGATCACGGCGCCGATGCCGAGCGCGGTCAGGCCCCAGGGGCCGAGCGTGCGGCGCAGGGCCGGCCCTTCGATGTCTTCGGCGATGGCGCGGGGGGACTTCTTGGCAAGCAGTTGGTCGAGCATGGGGAATCCGGTGGCTGCGGCCGAAGCGCCGCGCGACGATGCGAAAAGGCCGGCGGGCGGACCCGCCGGCCTTGCGGCCGCTCAGCGGCGGCGCAGTCGACTGTTGCGGTAGCCGTACAGGAAATAGACGAGCAGGCCGAGCGCGATCCACGCGCTCATCCATTTCCAGTTGTCGATGAACGACCGGCCGAACAGGAACAGGCAGGCCAGCGCGCCGAGCGGGCAGATCACCCACACCGCCGGCACGCGGAAGGGGCGCGCCAGGTCGGGCCGCGAGTAGCGCAGCACCAGCACGCCGACGCAGACGGTGGCGAACGCCAGCAGGGTGCCCATCGACACCAGGTCGCCCAGCACGCCGATCGGGAACAGGCCGGCCAGCGTTGCTGCGACGATGCCGACGATCACCGTGCCGACGTAGGGCGTCTGGAACTTCGGGTGCACCTTGCCGAACAGCTTCGGCAGCAGGCCGTCGCGCGACATCGTGTAGAAGATGCGCGGCTGGCCCATCAGCATCACCAGGATCACCGAGCTGAGTCCGGCGATCGCGCCGATGGCGACGATCTCCTTCAGCCAGCGCAGGCTCGGGTAGGCGTCCAGCGCGGTGGTCACCGGGTGGGCGGTGTTGAGCTGCAGGTAGGGCAGCATGCCGGTGAGCACGCCGGAAACGATGATGTAGAGGATGGTGCAGACCACCAGCGAGCCGAGGATGCCGATCGGCATGTCGCGCTGCGGGTTCTTGCATTCCTGCGCGGCGGTGGAAACCGCGTCGAAGCCGATGTAGGCGAAGAACACCACCGAGGCGCCGCGAAATACGCCGTCCCAGCCGAAGTGGCCGTCGCCCTGCGCGGCGGGGATGAACGGATGCCAGTTGGCCGGATCGACGTAGCGCAGGCTGAAGCCGACGAACATCAGGATCACGACCAGCTTGATCGCCACCACGATCGAGTTGACGAACGCCGACTGGGTGATGCCGACGTAGCACAGGCAGCTGATTGCGGCCACGATCAGCACCGCCGGCAGGTTGATGATCGCGCCGGTGAGCTGGAACGAGCCGCCGACCAGGGTCAGCGGCGCTGACGACAGCGCGGCGGGCAGCGCCAGGTTGTAGTCGACGAGCAGGCTGTTGAGGTAGCCCGACCAGCCGACCGCCACCGTGGACGCGGCGAACAGGTATTCCAGCACCAGCATCCAGCCGATGAACCAGGCGACGAACTCGCCCAGCGTGGCGTATGAATAGGAGTAGGCGCTGCCCGAAACCGGCAGCATCGAGGCGAATTCGGCATAGCACAGGCCGGCGAACGCGCAGGCCACGCCGGCGAACACGAAGCTGAGCACGACGGCGGGGCCGGCGTGCACGGCGGCGGCCTGGCCGGTCAGCACGAAGATGCCGGCGCCGATGACCGCGCCGATGCCGAGCATGATCAGATGTCGCGCGGTCAGCGCGCGGCGCAGCGTGACCTCGCCGGACGCGGCCTCCTCGGCGGCCGACAGCACCGGCTTGGTGACGAACAAATCTCGAAACATGAAACCCCCTCCCGAATGGATCGGCACGGATGCACGGCGCTCTTGTGGTGCTGGCGCGGACGTCGCAGGCGGCCATGCCGAAGCATGGCGGCGCTGTACCTTGCCAAATGCGCCGGTCGGGCACAAGCGCACGAGGTCATGGCTTTGCCCGCGGGGCGCGGATCCTTGCGCCGGCCGGGGCGCTGCGGCACTCTGCAAGGTTCCTTCCGCCGACGAGGTCCGCGCGTGTCGCCCCTGCCCCTGCTGGCGGAACTGGATCGTTACCGGCAACGCTGGCCGCGCGAGGCGGCGGTCGGCGATTTCCTCGACTTTGCGCGCCGCGAGCCGCGCTGCTTCGAGCGCAGCACCGTCGAAGGTCACTTCACCGGCTCGGCGTGGCTGGTCGGCGTCGACGGTGCGCGCGTGCTGCTGACCCACCATCGCAAGCTCGACCGCTGGCTGCAGTTGGGCGGGCACGCCGATGGCGATGCGCATCTGGGGCGGGTCGCCCTGCGCGAGGCCGAGGAGGAATCGGGACTCCGCGCGCTCGCGCTGGAGCCGGGCATCTTCGACCTCGACCGCCACCTGATCCCCGCGCGCGGCGCCGACCCCGCGCATTGGCACTACGACGTGCGCTACGTGGTGCGCGCCACGGCCGACGAGCGGTTCGTCGTCAGCGCGGAATCGCATGCGCTGGCGTGGCGGCGCATCGACGAGCTGGCCGGCGACGCCGGCATCGACGCCTCGCTGCGGCGGATGGCGGGGAAGTGGCTGCAACGCGCGGGGTGAGGCGCGGGCGGCTCGGGGCGATGCGGCCTCGCCTGGAACGATCTTGCCCCGGCCGTGCGGGGCGGACGCGCCGCCCCGACGCGGCCGGGCGGATGCGCGCCGCCTGCGCGCGCGTCAGGCCCTGCCGCTGAACTCGCCCGTGACGGTGCTGACCAGCACGCGCTCGCCGCTGGTGATGTAGTCCGGCACCTGGATCTCGATGCCGGTCTCGAGGCGCGCCGGCTTGGCGCGCTTGGTGGCGGTGGCGCCCTTCAGCTCGGGGGCGGTGTCGACCACGGTCAGCGCCACCGACTGCGGCAACTGCAGGGCGACCGGCTGCTCGTCGATCAACTGCACGTAGCAGCCGTCCAGGCCTTCGGTGATGTAGCCGGCGGCATCGCCGACCAGCTCCGGGCCCAACACGTACTGCGTGTAGTCCTCCGCGTCCATGAACACGAAGGCGTCGCCGTCCATGTACGAATAGGTCGCCTGGCGGCGCGTCAGGTCGACTTCCTTCAGGTCGTCGTCCGCGCGCAGGCTGAGGTCGTACTTCTGCCCGCCGGGCACGCCGTACAGCGTGAAGCGGAAGGTGACGTTGCCGCCGCGCGCGGTCGGCGCGCTGCGCTCCACCTCGCGCACCTGGTACACCTTGCCTTCGTGCTCGACGACGTTGCCGCGCTTGATTTCGGATGCTTTCATGGTTCGCGTGGTGGAAGTTGCGGGGCGGGAGCGGGAAGTAGGAAGTGGGAAGTGGGGCAAGGCGGCGAACGCGACCACTCGCCGCGCTCCACCTACTCCCTACTCCCCATTCCCAACTCCCATCATTTCGGTTGCATCCGGATCGCGCCGTCGATGCGGATGACGCCGCCGTTGAGGTAGCGATTCTGCAGGATGAAGGCGACGGTGTCGGCGAATTCCTCGGGCTTGCCGAGGCGCGACGGGTAGGGCACCTGCGCGCACAGCGACTGGTAGACCTGCTCGGGCATGCCGTCGACCATCGGCGTGTGGAACACGCCGGGCGCGATGGTCATCACGCGCACGCCGATGCGCGCGAACTCGCGCGCCATCGGCAGGGTCATGCCGACCACGCCGCCTTTCGACGCCGAATACGCGGCCTGGCCGATCTGGCCCTCGAAGGCGGCGATGGATGCGGTGTTGACGATCGCGCCGCGCTCGCCGTCCTCGCCCGGCGCGTTGTGCTGCATCAGCGCGGCGGCGGCCTTGGCGACGTTGAAGCTGCCGACCAGGTTGACCATCACCGTGCCGGCGAAGGTCTTCAGCGGCATCGCGCCTTCCTTGCCGAGCACGCGCCCGGCGCCGAGGATGCCGGCGCAGTTGATCGCGGCGTTCAGGCCGCCCATCGCCTGCTGCGCCTGCTGCACGGTGGCGGCGATGCCGTCCTCGGAGGTCACGTCGGCGCGGAAGAAGCGCGCGCTGGCGCCCAGTTCGGCGGCGGCGGCCTGGCCCTTCTCGTCGTTGACGTCGAGCAGCGCGACCTGCGCGCCGTGGCCGACCAGCCGCTTCGCCACCGCGAAGCCGAGGCCGGAGGCGCCGCCGGTGACGACGGCCTTGATCTGTTCGAGCTGCATGGGATTCTCCACGGGTGCGCGAGCCGGCCATTCTAGCCGAAGCGCCCCCGGCGCGGCCCGCGTGCGTGCCGGCGTCCGGTGTCGGGCAAGCGGCGGCTACGTGGTGGTGCCGTCGGTCGCGGCCGTTTCGCCGGCGGGCGCGGCTTCGGCGGCACGAACGCGCTGGCCGGCGTTGCGGACCAGGCGACCCATGATCTGCCACGCGACGGACAGGCCCGGTCGCGGGTCGTCCAGACGGAACACGTGGAAGTGGGCGCGCGCCCACTGGCCGACGATGCGGTAGAGCGGGCCGCGTGCGGACCGCGGCTGCGTGCGCACGGTGATGATGTCGCCGGGCAGATTGACGCAGCCGGCGCCCACGGGATAGGTCCGTGGGGACGCCTCGACCGGCAGCCCGCAGGCGTCCTGCCACGCCATCCGGCACACGTTCACGCCGCAACGCGCGGCGAATTCGACGTACCACCACGCGCGCGTGTTGACCTCGAGGATGCGGAAGCTGCCATCGCGCGCATCGCGCTTGAACTCCGCGCTGAAGATGCCGCGGTAATCCAGGCCCGCGAGCAGCGCGTCCAGGCTGCCGACGGCGTTGCCGACGTCCTCCAGCGGGACGCTGCGGCAATACGAGCTGTTGCCGAAGTCGGCCGGGAAGATGCGCCAGCGGCGGCGCGCGAACAGGCCGGTCAGCGCGCCGCGGCGATCGCGGAAGCCGTCCACGAAGTAGTGGTCGGCGGCGCTGCCGGGCACGTACTCCTGCGCAAGCACTTCGAGCCCGTGCCGTTCGAGCTTGCGCCAGATCGCCTCCAGCTCGGTGCGGTTGCGCGCCCAGATGCCCTTGGTGCCCATGATCCGGCTGAATGCCTGCGAGTTGGCCGGCTTGAGGAACACGCGGTCCAGCTCGCCGAACGGAATGGCGTCGATGTCCCCGCGGCGGCGGATCGGGAACGTGCGCGGGTGCGGAATGCCGCTGCGCGCCAGGTGTTCGCCGAAGCGCGCCTTGTCCTGCAGGATCGCCAGCGTCTGCGGCGAGCTGCTGCTGACGAGGAATCGTCCGCGCAGATCGTGCGGCAGGTCGGCCAGCCATAGCGCGGCGTCGTCCGCGCCGGGGATCAGCACGGCCCGCTCCAGCGGCATGCTGCGCAGCAGCTCGAGCGCGGCCGCATCGCACTTGCCGTCCCACGCGGTCGGCCCCGGTGTCGGCCGGTACCAGCGCGAGCGCGCGGCGAGGTCGCCGGCCGGGCAGGCGATATAGGCTGGAATGCCGGCAAGGCGAAGGCAGCGCAGCGTGCCGAGCCCGGTCTGCCCGAAGCCCACCACGATGGCGGGCACGAAGCGATCCCCATGAGCGTTCATGGCGCCCCCCTGTCCGGGATGCCGGCCTCGCGACCACGTTGGTCGTGGCCCACCCGCGAGGCGGCGTCCTGCCGTATGTCTGTCGCTCCCGTTGCCGTCGGTCGTCGGGCGGCGGCGCGGCATCCAGCCTCTTGCCGCCCGCAACTTATAACGCGACGGCCGGCGCATCAACCCTGCGCTGGGCGCGTGCCGCCCGGACTCTGGAATGGCCGTCTTTCGCCAGGCTGTCGGGAATGGCAGTAGGCGTTTCGCGGGAGAAGGCGAGGCGCGGGGCGGGATCGCCGCGTGGCGGCGCGTCCATCGCGGTGCGCGCGGCGCCTACGGGGCCGGCGACAGATCGCGCAGGTACCAGCGGTCGCAGCCGAAATGGCCGGTGGCGCCCATCGGCGCGCAGATGCGGTGGAAGCCCTGGCTGGCGTAGAGCCCTTGTGCCGCATCCATGCCGGTCAGCGTTTCCAGGTAGCAGCGCCGGTAGCCGAGCGTGCGTGCGGTTTCCAGGCAAAGCCGGATCAGCGCCTTGCCGGCGCCCTGGCCGCGCAGTTCGGGCAGGAAGTACATCTTGCGCAGCTCGCACACGCCGTCCTCGCCGCCTTCCAGCGGCGCGATGCCGCCGCCGCCATGCACGCGGCCGTCGCGCTCGACCACGAAGTAGGCGCAGCCCGGCCGCGCGTACGCGCGCGACATCGCGTCGACCTCGGGATCGTGGATGGCGAAGCCGGGGCCGCCCGCGCCGAACTCGGGCATGACGGCGCGGATCACCCCGGCGACGGCGACGTCGTCGGCGGGCGCGATCGGACGGATCGTGAAGGGCGTGCTCAAGCGGGGGCCTCGTCGTTGCGGCGGCGGGCGCCGATTATCGGCAGGCGCCGGGATGCGGGCATGTGCCGTTCGACTCAGCCGCCGGCTTCGCCCCAGGCCTCGAGGAACGCCGGCACGCGCGCGGCCTCGAGCGGTGGGCTGAACAGGAAGCCCTGGGCGAACGGCGTGCCCAGGCGCAGCAGGAACTCGCGCTGCGCTTCGGTCTCCACCCCCTCGGCGGTGAGCTTCATGCCGAGGCTCTGCGCGATCTGCACGATCGCCTGGCAGATGCTGCTGTCGACCGCATTGGCCGGAATGCCCTGCATGAAGGTGTGGCTGATCTTCAGCCCGTCGATCGGCAGCCGGCGCAGGTAGTTCAGCGACGAGTAGCCCTCGCCGAAGTCGTCGATGGTCAGACTCACGCCCATGCGCCGCAGCGCGCTGAACGTCTCCACGATGTCGCCCGCGTCCTCGATCAGCACGCGCTCGGTCATCTCGATCTCCAGCGCGTTGCCGGGCAGCTCGCATTCGCGCAGCGCCGACTGCACCGCGTCCAGTACCGAGCCGCCGAGCAGCTGGCGGAACGAGACGTTGACGGCGACGTGGCGCAGCCCCAGTCCCGCCTCGCGCCAGGTGCGCAGCGCGCGGCAGGCCTCGCCGATCACCCACGCGCCGATGCGCACGATCTCGCCGGAGTTCTCGGCGTGCGGGATGAAGTGCGACGGCGACACCTCGCCGAGCTGCGGGCTGTTCCAGCGCAGCAGCGCTTCCATGCCGATCACGCTGCTGCGCGCGAGGTCGACCTTGGGCTGGTAGACCAGGCGGAACTCGCCGTTGTCCAGCGCGCGGCGCAGCAGCGATTCCATCAGCAGGCGGTCGCTGAGGTCGCGCGCCAGCTCGTGGTCGAACGGCTGCCAGGTGTTGCGGCCGCGGCGCTTGGCTTCCAGCATCGCGGCCTCGGCGTGGTTGACCAGCTGCTGCACGCTGTCGCCGTCGGTAGGCGCACGCGCGATGCCGATCGACACGGTCAGCAGGAACTCGGAGCCGCCGTGCTGGAACGGGCGATGGAAGGTGGCGGTGATGCGTTCGGCCAGCGCCATCAGCAGCGCGAAGTCGGAGATGTCGCACACCAGCAGCAGGAATTCGTCGCCGCCGAAGCGCGCCACCGTGGCCTGGGCGCCGGCGGCGCAGCGTAGCAGGCGTTCGGCCGACTCTTTCAGCACGTGGTCGCCCTCGACGTGGCCGAGCACGTCGTTGACCAGCTTGAAGCGGTCGATGTCGACGTACAGCACCGCCGGCCCGGCGTCGCTGTCGGCATCGGTGAGCATGCGGCCGAGCTGCGCCAGCGCGGTCTCGCGGTTGGGCAGGCCGGTCACGCGGTCGGTGGACGCCTGGCGCTTCAACTGGTCCTCGACCAGCTTGCGCTCGGTGATGTCCTGCACGGTGCCGGCCACGCCGTAGATGCGCCCGTGGCGCACCAGCGGCTGGCCCATCGCGCGCACCCAGCGGCCGCGGCCGATCGCCGTGGTCAGGCGCAGCTCCAGGTCGAACGGCCGCGCCGCAGTGCGCGCTTCCTGCAGCGCGCGGCGCAGGTGCTTGCGGTCGTCCTCGTCGTAGAACGAGAGCGCGCGCGCCTCGCTGACTGCGCTGCCGGTCGGCAGGTCGTGGATGCGGTACAGCTCGTCGGTCCAGAACAGCAGGCCGCGCAGGTCGTCGAGCTCCCAGCCGCCGATGCCGGCCAGGCGCTGGGTCTTGTCGAACAGGTCGGCCTGGCGCTTCAGCACGGTCACGTCGCTGAAGGTGGAGATCACCTGGAATGGGCGCGACTGTCCGGCCTCGAACTGCGGCACCGCGGTGGCGGACAGCCAGCGGTACAGGTGCAGATGCGGCAGGTACACGCCCAGCAGCGAGCTTTCGACGTTGCGGCCGAGCTTGATCGCGCGGAAGCCGGGCAACTGCCCCAGGTCGATCGCGTCGCCGTGCTCGTCGACGAAGCGCCAGTCGTGCAGGTCCTCGCGGCGCATGGCGAGGATCTCGGCCTCGCTGACGCCGAGGATGCGGCAGGCGGCGGGGTTGACCGAGACGATGCCGCCGCTGGTGTCCTGCACCAGCACGCCCTTGTCCATCGCCTGCAGCAGCAGGCGGTAGCGCGCCTCCGAAGTGCGCAGTTCGGCGTCGATGTTGCGCCGGCCGCTGAGGTCGCGGGCAACGGCGACGATGCGGCGCTGGTTGCCGTCGCGGTAGGCGCTGGAATGCACCTCGACCGGAAAGACGTCGCCGTTGCGGCGGCGGTTGGTGGTCTCGTCGGTGGCGGTGTGGCCCAGCTCGAAGGTCTCCAGCATCCGGCGCATGTGATCGTGCGGCAGGCCGGGATTGAGGTCGTGCACGCTCATGCGGCGCAGTTCGTCGAGCGTGTAGCCGTAGTCGCGGCAGGCGGCGGCGTTGGCGTCGAGGATGCGACCGTCCTCGTCGTGCAGGGTGACGGCGTCGGGCACGGCGTCGAGCAGGATGCGGAAGCGGGTCGCGGAGGCGTCGGCATCGGCGGCGAGGCGCCGGACGTTGTCGATCACCCGGTCGAGGTGGCGGCGCTGGGGCGGATCGGCGCTGCGGCTGCGCAGCGCTTCCAGCGCCGCAAGCATGCCGGAGGCGAGTTGCAACGGCGGTTCGACCGCCGCCGCGTCGGTGGTGATGGCGTTCGGATTGGGCGAGCGCGACTCGTGTCGCATGCCATCCCTCGGCAACGCGGTGTGGCCGGCAATGGTGCCTAGGATACACGCGGCCATGCAGGTTTGGACGGCCGGCCAGGACCGGCGGGGTCTGCGTGGCCCCGCGTTGCGAAGGCCGCGATTCCGATCGCGCGGGCGGCGCGGGACAGCCTCCGGTCGGCGCTCAGGCCGCGGCGCGCGCGCGCGCGACCTTGCTCGACGTTTCGCGGCCGAGCGCGGCGGACAGCCACAGCCCGGTCTCGATCAGCTTCGCCAGGTCGACGCCGGTGCCGACGCCCATGCCCTCCAGCATGTAGACCACGTCCTCGCTGGCGACGTTGCCGGTGGCGCCGCGCGCGTACGGGCAGCCGCCGGTGCCGGACACCGCGCTGTCGATCACCGCCACGCCTTCCTCCAGGCAGGCCAGGATGTTCGCCAGCGCCTGCCCGTAGGTGTCGTGGAAGTGCACGGCCAGCGCCTGCATCGGCACTTCCGCCGCGACCGCGCGCAGCATCGCGCGCGCCTTCGCCGGCGTGCCGACGCCGATGGTGTCGCCCAGCGAGATCTCGTAGCAGCCGAGCGCGTGCAGGCGCTGCGCCACGCGCACCACGTCGGCCAGCGGCACCGCGCCCTGGTAGGGGCAGCCGAGCACGGTGGAGACGTAGCCGCGCACGCGCACGCCGTCGGCGCGGGCGCGCGCCAGCACCGGCACGAAACGCTCGATGGATTCGTCGATCGAGGCGTTGACGTTCTTGCGGTTGAACGCCTCGCTGGCGGCCGTGAACACGGCGATCTCGGCCACGCCGGCCGCGCGCGCGCGCTCGTAGCCTTTCTCGTTCGGCACCAGCACGGGGTAGGCGACGCCCGGACGCTTCGCGATGCCGGCGTAGACCTCGGCCGCATCGGCCAATTGCGGCACCCACTTCGGGCTGACGAAGCTGGTCGCCTCGATGGTTTGCAGGCCGGTGGCGGACAGGCGGTCGATCAGCGCGATCTTGGTCGCCGTCGGCACGACGGCCTTCTCGTTCTGCAGGCCGTCGCGCGGCCCGACCTCGACGATGCGTACGCGGGCGGGAGTGCTCATGGCGGGACTGTGCGATTCTCGCGGCGACGAATCAAGCCTCGGCGAGGCGCACCAGCACCGCGTCCGCCTCGACGAACTCGCCGGGCGCGGCCTGCACGGCCTCGACGGTGCCGCCGCGCGGCGCGCGCAGGGTCAGCTCCATCTTCATCGCCTCCATCACCAGCAGCTCGTCGCCTTCCTGCACGACCACGCCGACTTCGGCCTTGACCAGCACGATGCGTCCCGGCATCGGCGCGACCACGCGGTCGCCGGCGTCGCCGGCGCCGGCCTCGAACGCGAACGCCGGCGCGTGCGCGAAGCCGTGGCGGCGCGTGCCGTCGTGCACCGCCACGCGGTTGCCGTGGCGGGTCGCGCGCCAGCGCCGGCCGACGCCGTCGAAGCGCGCGCTGAGCGCCTCGCCGTCGAGGCGCGCGCCTTCGACCATGCAGGCGATGCCGTCGCTGGCGAGCGCGTAGCGGCCGGCGTGGCCGTGGGCGTCGACGGTGTGGCGGCCGCCGCGACCGTCCAGCGCGATCACGCGCTTGCCGGCGTGGCCGAGGCGCCAGCCGTCGGCGCGCGCCCACGGCGAATGCGGATCGCCGTTGCGCGCGGCCTGCGCCTGCGCTGCGGCTTCCTCGTCCAGCAGGCAGGCGACGGCGGCGGCGAACAGCGCGGCGCGGTCGTCCTCGCCGTCGCCGGGCAGGAATTCGTCGAGGTGGCGGTCGAGGTAGCCGGTGTCGATGCGGCCTTCGGTCACCGCCGGGTGGCGCACCAGCCGTTCGAGGAACTCGACGTTCGACTTCGGCCCGACCACCTCGCACGTTGCCAGCGCCTCGCGCATGCGCTGCAGGGCGAGGTCGCGGTCGGCATCGTGCACGATCAGCTTGGCGATCATCGGGTCGTAGAAGATCGTCACCGTGTCGCCCTCGGCCACACCCGCGTCGACGCGCACCTGCGCCGACGGCGCCGGCAGGCGCAGCCGCTCCAGCCGGCCGGAGCCGGGCAGGAAGCCCTGCTGCGGGTCTTCGGCGTACAGGCGCAGCTCGATGGCGTGGCCGCGCGCGCGGATGTCCTGCTGCGCCAGCGGCAGCGGTTCGCCGGCGGCCACGCGCAACTGCCACTCGACCAGATCGAGGCCGAGCGTCATTTCCGTCACCGGATGCTCGACCTGCAGGCGCGTGTTCATCTCCATGAAGAAGAAGCTGCCGTCCTGGCCGACGATGAACTCGACCGTGCCGGCGCCGACATAGTCCACCGCTTTCGCGGCGGCCACCGCGGCCGCGCCCATCGCGGCGCGGCGCTGCGGGGTCAGGAACGGCGAGGGCGTCTCCTCCAGCACCTTCTGGTAGCGGCGCTGCGCCGAGCATTCGCGTTCGTTGAGGTGGATGACGTGGCCGTGCGCGTCGCCGAACACCTGGAACTCGATGTGGCGCGGGTGCTCGACGTAGCGCTCGAGGATCATGCGGGCGTCGCCGAAGCCGCTCTGCGCCTCGCGTTGCGCGGATGCCAGCGCGTCGGCGAATTCGCGCGCCTCGCGCACGATGCGCATGCCCTTGCCGCCGCCGCCGGCCGCGGCCTTGATCATCAGCGGGAAGCCGGTCGCCTGCGCCCGTTCGGCGAGGAACGCGCCGTCCTGGTCCTCGCCGTGGTAGCCGGGCACCAGCGGCACGCCGTGCTTCTCCATCAGCGCCTTGGCGGCGGCCTTGGAGCCCATCGCCTCGATGCTCTGCGGCCGCGGGCCGATGAAGGCGATGCCGGCCTCGGCGCAGGCGCGCGCGAAGGCGGCGTTCTCGGAGAGGAAGCCGTAGCCCGGGTGGATCGCCTGCGCGCCGCTGGCGCGCGCGGCCTCGAGGATCGCTTCGCCGCGCAGGTAGCTGTCCTGCGGCCGCGGGCCGCCGATGGGGTACGCGCAGTCGGCGAGGCGCACGTGCTGCGCGTCGGCGTCGGCTTCCGAATACACCGCGACGGTGCGGATGCCGAGCCGGCGGCAGGTGCGGATCACGCGGCAGGCGATCTCGCCGCGGTTGGCGATCAGGACGGTATGGAACGGTGCGGCCACTTATTCGCCTTCCCAGTAATCGACGGATTCGCCGTGACGGCCGACCACGCGGAACGCCTGCGGCTTGCCGTCCGGGCCGGACCATTCGGCCAGCACGCCGAACTTGCCGGAGTCGGGGTAGTCGCAGACTTCCGGCGACTGCTTGGTGCTGACGGCGAGATAGCGCAGCTCGCCCGTGCCGGTGTTGGTGATCTGGTGCGCGGTTTCCGGACCGCCGGGCGGGCAGGCGACGATGTCGCCGGCGCGCAGCGGCCAGGTCCTGTCGCCGATGCGGACCTCGCCGCTGCCTTCCAGAACGAAGAACATTTCCTCGTTGACGCGGTGGTTGTGGAACGGGAAGGCGCGCATGCCCGGCGGCACCGCGGTGAGGTTGTAGCCGAGCTTCTGCGCACCGACGCGCGGGCCGATGAAGCCCATGCGCGCGCCGTAGCGCTGCGCGGCCCCGCCCTTGGGCGCGAACGCTGCGGGCAATGGCTGCGGCTCGACGTCGGCGATGTTGAGAACGGGCGACCGGGTGGTGTCCACGAACAGGCTCCTTCGGCGGGGCTTCAGCCGCGCGCCCAGCGCGGCGGGTGTTTGTCGAGGAAGGCGCCCAGTCCTTCCTGGCCTTCGGCGGAGACGCGCAGGCGCGCGATCAGCGCGGCGTTGTCCTCGTCGATGCGCTGCTGCGCTTCCGGCGTCATGCCGGCGGCGCGCAGCGCGAGCCGCTTCGCCTCGCGCTGCGCCTGCGGGCCGCCCTTGGCCAGCCAGTGCAGGGCGCGGTCGATGGCGGCATCCAGTTCGGTGGCCGGCACGACCTGGTGCAGCAGGCCGACGCGCGCTGCTTCGGCGGCGTCGAACACCTCGCCGCTGAGGAACAGGCGACGCGCGTGGCGTGCGCCGACCGCGGCGATCACGTAGGGCGAGATCACCGCCGGCACCAGGCCGAGCTTGACCTCGCTCAGCGCGAACTTGGCGCCCTCGACGCCGATGGCGAGGTCGCAGCAGGCGACCAGCCCGACGCCGCCGCCGTAGGCGGCGCCGTTGACGCGCGCGAGGGTCGGCTTGGAGAGGAAGTTGAGCGTGCGCATCAGCGCGGCGAGGCGCAGCGAATCAGCGCGATTCTCCTCCTCGCCGGCGGCCGCCATGCCGCGCATCCAGTTCAGGTCGGCGCCGGCGGAAAAGCTGGCGCCCGCGCCGGTCAGCACCAGCGCGCGCACCGTGGCGTCGTCGTCCAGGCTGCGCAGTGCGGCGGTCAGCTCGGCGATCAGCGCATCGTCGAAGGCGTTGTGCACCTGCGGGCGCTGCAAGGTGATCTCGGCGACGGCGCCACGGCGGGCGAGGGCGATGCTTGCGGTCATGCGCGGCTCCTGGGCAAGACGCCCATGATAACCGGCCGCGCCGCGCGGCCTCCCTCACGCTTGCGGAGACAAATGAGAACGATTACCATTCGGTCATCGACATCGGAGGCGGTTCCATGAAGCGGCTGTTCCTCGGCGCCCTGCTCGCGCTGGCCACCATTGCCGCGCAGGCGGCGGACGTACCCGAATACAAGCTGGTCATCAAGGACCACAAGTTCCAGCCGGTCGAGCTGAAGGTGCCGGCCGACACCAAGATCAAGCTGGTGGTGAGCAACCAGGATTCGACGCCGTCGGAATTCGAGAGCCACGAGTTCAACCGCGAGAAGATCGTGCTGCCCAACAGCACCGTCACCGTGTTCGTCGGCCCGCTCGGCAAGGGCAGCTACAAGTTCTTCGACGATTTCCATCAGGACACCGGCAACGGTGTGCTGATCGTGGAGTGACCCGTCATGCTCGGCGTCGCGCTGCTGGTATTCCGTGAGGTGCTCGAGGCGGCCCTGGTCGTCTCGATCGTGTGCGCGGCGACGCGCGGCGTGGTTCGCCGCGGCGCGTTCGTCGGCGGCGGCATCACGCTCGGCGTGATCGGCGCGGTGCTGGTTGCGCTGTTCGCCGGCACGATCGCCGACATGGCCAGCGGCGTCGGCCAGGAGCTGTTCAACGCCGGCGTGCTGCTGGCCGCGGTGGCGATGATTGGCTGGCACGTGATCTGGATGTCCAAGCACGGCCGCGAGCTGGCCAAGCACATGCAGCAGGTTGGGCAGGCGGTACGCGCCGGCTCCAGCTCGCTGAGCATGCTGCTGGCGGTGGTCGCGCTGGCGGTGCTGCGCGAAGGCTCCGAAGTGGTGCTGTTCCTGTACGGCATGGCGGCGAGCGGCACGGGCGTCGCCGGCATGGGCACCGGCCTCGCGCTCGGCGTGGTCGGCGGCGTCGCGGTGGGCTTCGCGCTGTACTTCGGCCTGCTGCGCATCCCGCTGAAGTACTTCTTCAGCGCCACCAACGGCCTGCTGGTGCTGCTGGCCGCGGGCTTGGCTTCCACCGCGGCGCGCTACCTGGTGCAGGCCAACCTGCTGCCGGCGCTGCACAACCAGCTTTGGGACAGCTCGTGGCTGCTCTCCAACGGCTCGATCCCCGGGCAGACGCTGCATATCCTGGTCGGCTACGACGCGCAGCCTTCCGGCATGCAGATGCTGTTCTACGCGGCCATCGTGGCGCTGCTGCTGGCCGGCATGCGTCTGTTCGGCAGCGTGCCGCCGCGCGCAGCAGCGCGCGCAACCGTCGAAACCAACCGCAGCACCGCCTGAAGTTTCCACTCGCGTTGCATGGCCTGGTGCCGCCGGCATCGGGCACAGCGCGCGCGTGCCCGAATCCGGGAAAACAGACGTTCCGAACAACACCAACCGAACCGAGAAAGGAACCTGCTGTGACGCGTTTGCCTGCAAATGTTCTTCTTGCGCCCCGCGTGTTGGCCGCCGCGATGGCATTGGGCTCGCTTGTCGGCGTGGCGCAGAGCGCGTACGCCGGTCCCGCTTCCGTCATCTATTCGCCGATCGTGGAATACCGCGAATGGGAGTTCGAGTTGAAGAGCGGCGTGCAGGATTGGGGCAATCGCGACGAGGGCGAGCGCGCCGCCAAGCTCGCGGTGGGCTACGGCGTCGCGCCGCGCTGGGGCGTGGAAGTGGAGGCCGAATATTCGCAGACGCCCGGCCACGTGGCGCACGTCGAGGAATTCGAGTTCGAGAACATCTTCCAGTTGACGGAGCACGGCGAGCACTGGCTGGATGCAGGCATCTTCGCCGAGCTGGAGCACAACCGGCTGGAGAACATGAACACTGCCGTGCTCGGCCCGATGTTCCAGACCGAAACCGGGCACACCCAGACCAACCTCAACATCTATCTCAAGCGGCGCCTGAGTGCGCTGCCGGAGGGCGACGAGGCCGGCGAGGAAGATGGCGGCGCGCGCAACGAGGTCGTCTACCAGGCGCAATGGAAATACAACCTGGACCCGCGCTTCCAGCCCGGCCTGCAGTCATTCGGCTCGCTCGGAGATCCCGCGCACCTGCATTCGCAGGAATTGAAGATCGGCCCCGCCTTGTTCGGTGTCACCAGCCTGGGCAACGGCAGGAACTTGCGCTACAACGCCGCGCTGATGGGCGGGCTGACGCGCGGGACGCCCGACACCACGTTCCGGATGCAGTTGGAGTACGAGTTCTATTGAGGTCGTTCCTGCGACAGCGGAGATGTCGCGCGGGCGTGCCAAATCAAACCGGATTCCGGATCGCGGCTTCGCCGCATCCGGAATGACGGGCGGGCACGAAGCGTCAATCACATCCTGAACACGCCGTAGCGCGTCGGTTCGATCGGCGCGTTCAGCGACGCCGAGATCGCCAGGCCGAGCACGCGGCGGGTGTCGACGGGGTCGATGATGCCGTCGTCCCACAGCCGCGCGCTGGCGTAGTAGGGGTGGCCCTGGCGCTCGTACTGCTCGCGGATCGGCGCCTTGAACGCCTCCTCCTCGTCTTTCGGCCAGTCCTTGCCCGCCGCTTCCAGGCCGTCGCGCTTGACCGTGGCCAGTACCGAGGCGGCCTGTTCGCCGCCCATCACGCTGATGCGCGCGTTCGGCCACATCCACAGGAAGCGCGCGCCGTAGGCGCGGCCGCACATCGCGTAGTTGCCGGCGCCGAAGCTGCCGCCGATGATCACCGTGAACTTCGGCACCGACGCGCACGCCACCGCGGTGACCATCTTGGCGCCGTCCTTGGCGATGCCGGCGTTCTCGTACTTCCGTCCGACCATGAAGCCGGTGATGTTCTGCAGGAACACCAGCGGCACGCCGCGCTGGTTGCACAGCTCGATGAAGTGCGCGCCCTTCAGCGCCGACTCGGAGAAGAGAATCCCGTTGTTGGCGACGATGCCGACCGGATAGCCGTGGAGGTGGGCGAAGCCGGTGACCAGCGTCTTGCCGTAGCGCGCCTTGAACTCGTGGAATTCGGAGCCGTCGACGATGCGCGCGATGATCTCGCGGATGTCGAACGGCCGGCGCGTGTCGCGCGGCACGATGCCGTACAGCTCCTCGGCCGGGTACAGCGGCTCGGCGGGCTCGCGCAGCGCCAGCGGCACGGCCTTGCTGCGGTTCAGGCTGGCGACGATGTCGCGCGCGATCTGCAGCGCGTGCTGGTCGTTCTCGGCGTAGTGGTCGGCGACGCCGGAAACCGCCGTGTGCACGTCGGCGCCGCCCAGTGCCTCGGCGTCGACCACCTCGCCGGTGGCCGCCTTCACCAGCGGCGGGCCGCCGAGGAAGATCGTGCCCTGTTCGCGCACGATGATCGTCTCGTCGCTCATCGCCGGCACGTAGGCGCCGCCGGCGGTGCACGAGCCCATCACCACCGCGATCTGCGGGATGCCCAGGCCCGACATGCGCGCCTGGTTGTAGAAGATGCGGCCGAAGTGCTCCTTGTCCGGGAATACCTCGTCCTGCAGCGGCAGGAAGGCGCCGCCGGAGTCGACCAGGTAGACGCAGGGCAGGCGGTTCTCCAGCGCCACTTCCTGCGCGCGCAGGTGCTTCTTCACCGTGATCGGGAAGTAGGTGCCGCCCTTGACCGTGGCGTCGTTGGCGAGCACCACCACCTCCTGGCCGTGCACGCGGCCGATGCCGGCGATCAGGCCGGCCGCGGGCGCGGCGCCGTCGTACATGCCGTGCGCGGCCAGCGGCGACAGCTCCAGGAACGGCGAGCCCGGGTCGAGCAGGGCGCGCACGCGCTCGCGCGGCAGCAGCTTGCCGCGCGCCGTGTGCTTCGCGCGCGCCTTCTCGCCGCCGCCCTCGGCGTTGCGCGCAAGCTCCCGGCGCAGGTCGTCGACCGATGCGCGCAACTGCGCGTGGTTGGCCTGGAATTCGGGCGAACGGGAATCGACGCGCGACGCGATGACGCTCATGGTGGGGGCTTGCCACAAGGGATCGAGTGCCGATGATAGCGGCGCGCGCGGCCTCCGCCCAAAAAAGTCCGCGCGGTGCCGGCGGCCGCGAGCGTCCGCTACGGCTTCGCGCCATTCAGCAGGTCGTCCGCGCCGGCGCCGTGGAAATGCCGCTTGAACGGCACTTCGCCGGTGGCGGGCTCCTCCAGTTCGCGCGCGTAGCGATGGCCGGCGTAGACCGCGTGCGCGATCAGTCCGGGCGCCTCGGCGTCGCCGATGCAGCGCAGCGAGCGGATGCCGGCGGCGGCCCACTCCGCTTCGCGCCGCAGCAGGTCCTGGTGGAGCGCGTCGTCGGGTACGCGCGCGGTGACGGCGAGCACCGCGTCGCAGGCGAGTTCGCGCCGCCGATGGTCCCAGACGTTCTCCAGCGCCAGCATCGAGCCTTCGAAGCCGGCGATGTCGTGCGAGACGATCGCCTCGATGCCGAGCCCGGCCAGGCGCTTGCGGATGTGGCGGTAGTCCAGCGTGTTCTGGCTCCACGGCGCCAGCACGTCCTCCGGCGTGACGTAGGCGACCTCGCAGCCGTGTTGGCGCAGCGCCTCCGCCGCGACGCTGGCGTAGTAGAAGCCGTCGTCGTCGAACACGACCACGCGGCCTTCGGGCAGGCGGCCGTCCATCAGGTCGTCGGGCGTGAACACGCGCGGGTTGTCCGCGAAGCCGGCGATGCCGAGGCCGTTGCTGCGCCCGAAGCCGTCGCGGCGCCAGCGGCAGCCGGTGGCGAGCACGACGTGCTCGGCGGCGAAGTCCAGCACGTCCTGCGCGCTCATCGCCGAGTCGAGGTAGACGGCCACGTTCGCCAGCTTGCCGATCTGGCCGACGCGCCAGTCGCGCACGCGCGCCCATTCGGCGAGGCCCGGCAGGCGCGCTTCGCGGCTGACGCGGCCGCCGAGGTCCTTGCGCGCCTCGGCCCGGCTCACGTCGGAACCGCGCTGGCCGAGCGCGCGCGCGGCCTCCAGCCCGGCAGGGCCGGCGCCGACCACCAGTACGCGGCTCGCCGAGCGCCTGGGCTGGATGCGTTCCGGGTGCCAGCCCTTGCGCCATTCCTCGCCCATGGTCGGGTTTTGCGTGCAGCGGATCGGCGAGATGGTCATGTCGCCGGAGACGCAGATGTTGCAGCCGATGCACTCGCGGATGTCGTCGGCGCGGCCCTCCTCGATCTTGCGCGGCAGGAACGGGTCGGCGATCGACGGGCGCGCGCAGCCGATCAGGTCCAGCACGCCGCGCTTGATCTGCGACACCATGGTGTCCGGCGAGGTGAAGCGGCCCACGCCCACCACCGGCTTGCTGGTGGTCTTCCTGACGAAGTCAATGAACGGTTCCTGCGCGCCCTCGGCGGCGAAGCGCGAGGGCACCGAATCGTTGTACCAGGCGGCGAGGTTGACGTCCCAGAGGTCCGGCAGCTCGGCCAGCATGGCGACGATGTCCTTCGCCTCGGCCAGCTCGACGCCGCCGGGCCCGAGCAGTTCCTCGGTGGCGAAGCGCAGCGCCACGGCGCAGCGGTCGCCGACCGCATCGCGGGTGTCTTCCAGCACCTCGCGCAGCAGGCGCACGCGGTTCTCCAGCGAGCCGCCGTATTCGTCGCTGCGCTGGTTGCGGCGGCGCTGCAGGAAGTGCATCGGCAGCGACAGGTCGTGCGCGGCGTAGACGTAGACGATGTCCATGCCGGCGCGCTTGCCGCGGATCGCCGCCTCGCGGTGCCAGCGCCGGTACTCGCGGATGTCGTGGCGGGTCATCGCGCGTGCCTGCGACGGATAGCCGTACTTGGTCGGCTGGTGCGAGGGCGCCAGCAGCACTTCGCGCGAATACAGGTTGGACGCGGTCGGGCCGTTGTGCGACAGCTCCAGCGCCGCCAGCGCGCCATGCGCGTGCACCTTGTCGCACATCAGCGCCAGCGCGGGGATGTCGCGGTCGTCCCACAACCGCGCCTCGACGTAGGGGGTGAGGTCGCTGCTCGGGTGGATCTCGCATTCCTCGGTCGAGACCACCGCCCAGCCGCCTTCGGCCTTCATCTCGCGCATCGCCGCGTGCGCCAGCGGCATGGCGTGGCCCATGCCGTTGCAATGCGGCACCTGGTAGAAGCGGTTCTTCGCCGTGACCGGGCCGATCTGCACCGGCGTGAACAGGACGTCGTAGCGCGGGTCTCTCATCGTGCTCAGGCCTTGGCAGGTGCTGCGACCCTGCGGCGCAGGCGCATGAACGCATACAGCGGCAGGCCCGCCGCGCACAGGCCGAGCGCCAGCAGGAACGGTTCGTGGCCGATGCCGACGAAGGCGAAGATCACGTAGGCCATGCCGGCGAACGCGACCGCCAGCGCCGCACGCCCGGTTTGCGGCAGCGCGCCGCGCCGCCACGCCACCGCCAGTGCGAGCGAGCAACAGAGGTAAAGCGGCAGGTTGGCCGCGGTCACCACGCGGGTGATGAAGGTGAACGCGTCGACCAGCGACTTGTTGTAGCTCATCCACACCATCGCCGAGGCGAGCGCGCCGGTGACGACCAGCGCCAGCGCCGGCGCGCCGTGGCGGTTGCCGCGCGCCAGCACCGCCGGCAGCACGCCGTTGTCGGCCATCGTGCGGGTGAGCTGGCCGATCAGCAGGGTCCAGCCGTTGAGGCAGCCGAGCCCGCTGACCACCACGAACAGCGCCAGCCAGCGCCCGAAGCCGGCGCCGCCGAAGCGGTCCATCAGCAGCGCGAACGGCGCGCTCGAGGCGGCGAGTTCCTGCTGGTGGATCAGCAGCAGCGGCACGGCGGAGACGATGATGTAGATGACCGCGGTCAGCACGGTGCCGGTCATCGTCGCGCGCGGGATGGTGCGTCCCGGGTTGTCGACGCGCGCCGCCGGCACGCTGGCCGACTCGATGCCGAGCATGGCGAACAACGCGATGGTCGAGGCCGCCATCACGTCGCGAAACGTGACCGGCGTGGCCGGCGGATGTGCGACGTAGCTTTCCGGCGAGGTCAGCAGCACCCAGCCGCCGAGCAGCGCGATCGCCGCCATCGGCAGCAGCTTCAGCGCGGTAGTGACGATCTGCACGCCGCCGCCGGTGCGCAGGCCGAACAGGTTGACGACCACGAACGTCCACAGCAGGCCCAGCGCGAGCAGGTCCGGGCGGATCGCGCCGGACTGCGGGAACACCGCGGTGAGGTAGCCGACCGCGCCGGTCGCCAGCGCGGCGTTGGTCAGCCACAGCGAGACCCAGTACGCCCACAGCGCCAGGTAGGCCGGCACCTCGCCGAGCGTGCTGCGCACGTAGCCGTACGGGCCGTCGGCCTGCGGCAGCGCGTGGGCGAGATGCGCGAACACGCGCGCCAGCGCCAGGCAACCGGCCAGGGTGATGGTCCAGCCGATCAGTGCGTTGAAGCCGTAGGGTGCGAGCGATGCCGGCAGCAGGAAAATGCCGATGCCGATCACGTTGCCCACCACCAGCGCGGTGCAGGTCCAGAAGCCGATCTTGCTGCCGTCGTTCATGTACGCACTCGCAGGGCTCGTCGTGGTTGGATGTGGACGCGCCGCATCTTGTCCCCTCTCCCCTCGGGGGAGAGGACAGGGTGAGGGGGACGCGCGCAGCGCGGCTTTTGCAGCGATGAGTAGCGGCCGTCCTGCGGACGGCACCCCCTCACCCCGACCCTCTCCCCGCCGGGGAGAGGGGGAAAGCGACAGGCACCGCGCGCGGAGTCGGCACTCCATCGCTTGATCGCAACAGTCGCCTGCAGCGCGGTCATCAATCGAGAGGCACCGGTTGCCCGGCCTTGATCACGCCGCGCACCCGGCGCAGGCATTCGATGTCCTGCAGCGGATCGCAGGCCACCGCGACCAGGTCGGCGGCCTTGTCCGGCGCGATCGATCCCAGTTCCTTTTCCTTGCCGAGCAGGCGCGCGGCGTCGATGGTGGCCGAGCGGATCGCCTGCAGCGGCGTCATGCCCCAGCGCACCATGTAGGCGAACTGACGCGCGTTGTCGCCGTGCGGGTAGACGCCGGCGTCGGTGCCGAAGGCGATGTGCACGCCGGCCTTGACCGCCTTGCGGAAGCCTTCGCGCTGCGCCTCGGTGGTTTCCTCGTTCTTGCGCAGGATCTCCGCCGACCAGCCCTGCTTGCGGCCGACTGCATCGATGTAGTCGCCGTCGTAGATGTCGGCGACCAGCCAGGTGCCGTGCTTCACCATCAGGGCGATGCCTTCGTCGTCGATCAGGGAGCCGTGTTCGATCGAGCGCACACCGGCGCGCACCGCGCGCTTGATGCCCTCGGCGCCGTGCGCGTGCGCGGCGACGAACTTGCCGCGCCTGGCGGCTTCCTCAACGGCGGCGCGGATCTCGGCTTCGCTGTATTCCGGCTGGCCGGGTTCGGTGCCGGCGGTGAGCACGGCGCCGGTGGCGATCACCTTGATCAGGTCGGCGCCGTGGTCGAGGATCAGGTCGACGTGTTTGCGCACGTCGTCGACGCCCTTGGACACGCCGCGACGGAACTCCGGCGGCACCACCGTGCCGGGCGGCACGTCGGTGATCTCGCCGCCGCCGCCGGGCACGGTGGTGTAGGCGCCGGCGACGAACATGCGCGGCCCCGGGATCAATCCGTCGTTGATCGCGTCGCGCAGCGCGATGTCGGCGAAGCCGCGGTACACGCCGACGTCGCGCACGGTGGTGAAGCCGGCCTGCAGGGTCCTGCGCGCGTTCATCGCGCCGATGAAGGCCTGGCGCGCCGGGCCGGTCTTCAGCGGCGCGGCGGCGTCGGCGGTCTCGGCTTCCTCGGCGATGTGGGTGTGCATGTCCATCAGGCCGGGCACCACGGTCCAGGCCGACCAGTCCAGCACCCGCGCGCCCTTGGCGGCGTCGGCGGACCACGGCCGTACCGCGACGACCTTGCCGTTCTCGATCGCCACCGCCTGGTCGGCCAGCATGCGGCCGCTGTCGACGTCGAGCAGGTGGCCGGCGCGGACCATGGTACGCGCGGCGGCGTGGGTGTCCTCGGCAGCATGTGCGGCGGTCAGCGTCACCAGCACCAACGCCAGCAGGGTCGGACGCAGCTTCATGCGTTTTCTCCGGCGGCGCCGGCGTAGGCCGCGCGCAGCAGGTTGTGGAAATGCCAGACGCCGCTCTCGCGCTTCGGGCACAGCCGGCCGGCATCGTAGAAGCCCGACGCCAGCCCCTTCTGCACCGCCTCGCAGATTGCGATGTCCTCGCTTTGCACCTCGTCGCTGAACGAGGCGTCGGCGGCGATGCGCGCCTGTGCCGCATCGTCCTGCGCGTAGTAGTAGTCGAACTCGACGCGGCAGCGCTCCGGCCCCAGCGGCAGGATGCGGTTGGTCTGCAGGCGGCCCGGCATGATGTTGAGCATCACGTTGGGATAGACGAAGTAGTAGTACGCGCGGCCGTCGCCGTAGAGGTCGGCGCTGTTGCGCAGCGGCGAGGACTGCAGCGAGTGCCACGGGAACAGCTCGGTGTCGTAGGCGCGGTAGTCCAGCACCTTGGACAGCCCCGGGTGCACGTGCGGCAGGTGGTAGCCTTCGAGGAAGTTGTCGACGTAGACCTTCCAGTTGCAGGCGATGTCGTAGCTGTCGCGGCGGTGGAAGCGCATCGCCGCCAGGTCGATCGGCGCGATGCGCTCGGCGATGCCGGCGTAGACCTTCTCGAACGCCGGTACATCCTCGTGCAGCGCCACGAACACCAGGCCCTGCCACTCGTGCACGCGCAGCGGCGGCAGGCGGATGTCCTCGACGCGGAAGTCGCAGGCGCCTTCCATTTCCGGTGCGCTGCGCAAGCGGCCTTCCAGCGTGTAGGTCCAACCGTGGTACTTGCAGTGCAGGGCGCGCGCGCCCTTGCCGTTGCACAGCGCCAGCGGGCCGGCGCGGTGGCGGCAGACGTTGGGGAAGGCGCGCAGCGCGCCGTCCTGGCCGCGCACCAGCAGCACCGGCACGCCGGCGATCTGCTCGACCACGTGGTCGCCCGGCTCGGCCAACTGCTCCCGGTGCGCCACCAACTGCCAACTGCGCGCGAACACCGCGCGCCGTTCCATCGCCAGCGCCGTGTCGCCGGCGTAGTAGCGCGCCGGCAGCGCGTGCGCGCGGTCGAGGTCTTCGATCATCGTGTCAGGCGGCATGCTTTGCTCCGGTGAGGGGATAGACTGGCGCGACGAACGGCCGCTTTCCGGAGTATCCATGTTCCGTCTCCGCCTCGCGCTTGCGTTGTTCTTCCTCTGCGGCCTTGCCTCCGCCGCCGAGCCGCGCGCCCGCGACCTCGGCGTGCCGTTCGACGGCACGCCCGGGCCGCTCGACGCGATCACCGACGTCGCCGGCGTCACGGTCGGCCAGGTGACCCTGATCGAAGATCTCCCCAACGGCCACAAGGTGCGCACCGGCGTCACCGCGATCCTGCCACGCGGGCGCGACAGCTACGACCTGCCGGCGTTCGGCGCCTGGTTCGCGCTGAACGGCAACGGCGAGATGACCGGCACCGCCTGGCTGGAGGAATCCGGCCAGCTCGAAGGCCCGGTGATGCTGACCAACACGCACAGCGTCGGCGTGGTGCGCGACGCGGTGATCGCCGAGCGCGTGCGCGCGGGCGGCGCGGACGCTTCCGGCTACTGGTGGTCGCTGCCGGTGGTGGCCGAGACCTGGGACGGCGAGCTCAACGACATCAACGGCTTCCACGTGCGCCCCGAGCATGCCGCGCAGGCCCTGCACGAGGCGAAGGGCGGGCCGGTCGCCGAGGGCAACGTCGGCGGCGGCACCGGCATGATCTGCCACGAGTTCAAGTGCGGCATCGGCACCGCCTCGCGGCGCGTGCGCGTCGGCGACCGCGACTACACGCTCGGCGTGCTGGTGCAGGCCAACTACGGCCTGCGCGACAGCCTGCGCATCGCCGGCGTGCCGGTCGGCAAGTACCTGCGCAACGACCGCATCTACAGCGCGCCGAACCCGGCCGCGGGCGACACCGGCTCGATCATCGTGGTGGTCGCCACCGACGCGCCGCTGCTGCCGCACCAGTTGAAGCGCATCGCCAAGCGCGCCGGCATGGGGCTGGCGCGGATGGGCAGTTACGCGGGCAACGGCTCCGGCGACATCTTCGTCGCGTTCTCCACCGCCAACGCCGGCGCGCTGCGCGACCAGCCGCTGCAGCAGGCGAGCTTCATCGGCAACGACCACCTCGACGGCCTGTTCGAGGCGACCGCGCAGGCGACCGAGGAGTCGATCGTCAACGCGATGGTCGCCGCGCGCGACATGCGGGGCGACGGCGGGCATTACGCCAAGGCGATCTCGCACCCGGAACTGATCAAGCTGCTCAAGCGCTTCGGGCGTTACCAGCCGCCGCGCTGACGCCGCCGCGCTCATGGGTCCGCACCGGCGGCCTTGAGGAAGCGGTCGTACCAGTCGAGGTTGCGCTGCATGCGGTCGCGCAGGTAGCTCGGCACCGTGATGCCGTGGTGCTGGCCGGGATAGACCACCAGCTCGGTCGGCACCTTCAGCGAGCGCAGCGCCTGGTACATCTGCTCGGCGCCGATGCAGGGCACGTTGAAGTCGCGCTCGCCGCACTGGAACAGGGTCGGCGTGGCGATGCGGTCGGCGTGCAGGAACGGGTAGCTGGCGCGGTCCCATGCCTCGCGGTTGCCCCACGGCGTGCCCAGCTCCAGCTCGTACTCGCGCGCGTACTCGTCGTCGCCGTACATGCCGTACATGTTGCCGGTGCCGGCGCCGCTGATGGCCGCCTTGAAGCGCGCATCGCGCGCGATGATCTGGTCGGTGAGGATCGCGCCGTAACTCCAGCCGCCGATGCCGAGGCGAGCGGGATCGGCGATGCCGAGCTGCACCGCGTGGTCGACGCCGGCGAGCACGTCCTGCGCGTCCTTGTTGCCCCAGTCGGCATAGATGGCCCGCGCGAAATCGAAACCGCGGCCGGAGCTGCCGCGCGGATTCACCGCCAGCACCGCGTAGCCGTTCGCGGCATAGACCTGCCAGTCGGGCATGAACTCGCGGCTGAACTGATAGACCGGGCCGCCGTGGACGCGCACGATCGTCGGGTAGCGGCGGCCGGGCACGTAGTCGAGCGGCTTGACCAGCAGCGCGTCCAGCGCGGTGCCGTCGGCGCTGCGGAAGTGCAGCGCCTCGGCGGGCGCCAGGCGCTTGTCGCGCAGCCAGCCGTTGTGGTCGTCGAGCGCGCGCAGGCGATCGCGCTCGACCGCGGCCAGCGCGTAGGGGTGCAGGTCGTCGCCGCCGAGCACGACGATGCGGCCGTTGGCCGCCACGTCGAAATCGACGTCGAAGCGGTCGCCGCCGGTCAGCGCGGCGACCTTGCCGCTGCGCAGGTCGATGCGCGACAGGTGCGTGACCTCGGCCTGCTCGACCAGCGCATAGATGCTCCTGCCGTCCGCCGACCAGCGCGGCTTGGTGAAGCAGCGGTCGATCGGCGCCGGCAGCGTGGCCTTGCCGCTGGCGACGTCGATCACCGCGAGCTGCCATGGCGCGTAGTAGATCCACTTGTCTTCGCCGCTTTGCAGGTAGGCGATGCGCGTGCCGTCGGGGCTCCACGCCGGACGCGTTTCCCAGTACGGATCCAGGTCGGAGCCGGGGAAGGTGGTGAGCTGGCGTTCCTGCGCGCCGGCCTGCGCGGCGATCACGTAGATGTCGTAGTTCAGGTGCCGATCCGGATCGGCGCCGCGCTTGGTCACGTAGGCGATCCACTTGCCGTCAGGCGACCATGCGGGAAGCTGCTCGTCGTGCGCGCCCGGCGTCAGCAGCGTGGCCTTGCCGCTGGCGATATCGGACAGGTACAGATGCTTGTGGCGGCGGTCGAGCCAGCCGCTGGCGTCGTCCTTGAACTGGAAGCGATCGGTGACGATCGGCGGCGGGTTCTTCGGTTTCTTCGCGCCGGGCGGAAACTCGGGATCGAAGGCGATCAGCGCGAGCCGCCTGCCGTCCGGCGACAGCACGAAATCCTCGACGCCGCTCGGGAAGTCGGTGAGCCGGCGCGCCTCGCCGCCGTCGGCGGGCATCAGCCAGACCTGGGTCGTCGCCTCGTCGTCATCCTGCGCGGCGTCGCGCTTGCGGTCGGACAGGAACGCGATCCACTTGCCGTCGGCCGACCACTGCGGCTGCGACTCGCTGCTGTCCGGCGTGTGCGTGAGCTGGGTGCGGCCGCTGCCATCGTAGCGCACGCGCCACAGGTCCGACTGCGGCTGGTCGCGCTCGAGGTTGGCGATGGTGACGGTGTAGGCGACGAAGGTGCCGTCGCGCGACAGCGCCGGCTCGCCGACGTCGGCGAGCCGGCTGATGTCGGCGACGGTGAAGCGCGTGTCGTCCGCGCGCGCCGGCGCATGCACGGCCGCGAGCAGCGGCGGCAGGACCAGCAGGACCAGCAGGCGCCCGAGCCGGTTCATCGGGCACCGTGCGGCGGTTCGGACCCCTGTGCGCCGGTCGCCAGCGCGCGATACGCGTCGCGCGCCCGGCCGAGCTCGTCGAGCGTCGCGCGCTTCTCCTCGGCGGTGTTGTAGTCGTCGCGCGCGGCGGCCGCTTCGATGGTGCGCGTCAGCCAGTCGGCGAACCAGGCCGCATCGGCGCGCGCGCTCGGCGCGCGCACGTGGTCGCCCAGCCAGACCGGGTTGGTGGTGGCGTACGGGTACAGGTCCAGCACCTCGGGATCGGCGCCGTCGTTCCAGGCGCGCAGCAGCACCCAGCCGCCGGCGAGGTCGAGCTCGCCTTCGGCATCGAGGCTGCGGCGGTCGCCGCGCAGCGCGAACGCCTTCACCACCTTGCCGTTGTGCACAAGCTCCAGGTGATCGACCGCCACCGGCGAGCGCAGCGCGACGCGGTAGTGGTGCCGGTCGGCTGCGGCCAGCGTGTCGCCGGGCTTCGCCTCGTCGAGCAGCAGCCCCAGCAGCGGGCCGTTGCTGGCGAAGCCGTGGCCCGCCTTCAGCGCCGCCATCGCCGCGGCCGCATCGCGCTTGCCGCCGGTGTCGAGGAACACGCGGTTCAGGCCGACCGGGCCGCGCAGCGAGGCGTAGTTCGCCATGGCGTCGGTGCCCGCGCCGGTGGGCAGGTGGAAGCCGAGGTTGAGCAGGCGATACCAGACCTGCGCGGTCGACTTGTGGTCGGAGAAGCCGACGATCTCGATGTAGTCCACCTTGCCCTGGATCACGTCCGCGGGCAGTTCGTCGCTGAGCGTCGCATCGTGCGCGGGGTCGGGCAGGGTGTCGAACGGGTGCACGTAGCCGACCAGCGCGCCCTGTGCGTGGGCGAGGTCGGCGACCGCGCCGTTGGTCGGGTACGGGCTCGCCATCGCGGTGTGCCGGTAGGCGGAGAAACCCGGCATCAGCAAGTGGTCGCGCAGGCCGAGCAGGCCGAGATGCCCCCAGAAGCTGGTGTGGTATTCCTGCCCGTGCAGCACCAGGGTCCGCGCGGTGCTGGCCGGATCGGCATCGGTGCGGAACGCGGCGATGTCGGGGAAGCGTTCCTCCTTGTTGACCACGAGGTCGTAGGCGAGATCGAGATCCTCGGCGCGCGCCTGCCGCGCGAGGTTGGCCGGCGTGTTGCGGTAGTGGCCGCCGTAGTTCATGTGGATGTGCAGGTCGGCGCTGATGAAGTCGCCGAACGCAGCGGGCAGCCGCTGCGGCCGCAGCTGCGCGCGCAGCGCCGTTTCGCGGTTGGCGGCGAGGCGGACCGTCTCGCGCCACGGCGCGTAGGCGAAGCCGTGCTGCACCCAGATCGAGGCCTTGCCCGCCGGCACGTCCAGCGCGCAGGGCGGCGCGCAGTGGAAGTAGTGCGTCTCGGCCGACTGCAGCGCGCGGTCGAAGCCGTCGTCGGCGTGCATCCAGGCGGCGTCCGGCGCATAGGCGCGGCCGTCGCCCGCGAGCACCGCCACGCGCGCCGGCGTGCGCTCGCCGCGTTCGTCGACGATGTCGAGCACCAGATGCGCCTGCGGCAGCCGGGTCACGCGCCGCTTCGGCACGACGTCGCGCGTCGCGCCGCCCAGCGCCTCGACCACGCGCAGCGCGGTGTTGCCGTCGCGGTTGTCGATGTAGGCGATGCGGCTGCCGTCGGGCGACCAGCGCGCGTTGCGGCGGTCGAAGTCGCCGAAGGTCAGCGGCAGCGGCGCCGCGCCGTCGGGCGTGGTCAGCCAAAGCTGCTGCCACTGGCGGCCGTGGTAGCTGGCGTAGAGCAGGCGCTTGCCGTCCGGCGCAAGTTCCGGACGCGCGCTCCAGCTGGTTTCCTCACTGAGCACCTTGCGGCGCTGCGTCGGATCGTCCACCGGCACCGACCACAGGTCGCCGGTGCCCCAGGCGATCTCGGGATTGCTGACGTAGTAGAGCGTCCTGCCGTCCGGCGACCACGACGGGTTGATCGCGTGGTCGAACGCGGAATAGTAGTAGCGGTCGAGCGCGCTCTTGCGCTCGCCGAGCAGCATGCGGGCGCCGTGCAGGCCGCTGGCGTCGAGGTCGGCGACGAACAGGTTGAAGTGGCCGCTGCCCTGCGTCGACACCCAGACGATGCGCGTGCCGTCCGGCGACAGCCGCGGTTCGACGTTGACCGCACCGCCCGAAGTCAGCCGCTGCTCGCGGCCGCTGGCGAGATCCAGCCGCCACAGCTCGATCGCGTTGCCGTCGTAGCGCGCGAACACCACGCTGCGGCCGTCGCGCGCGGCGTCCGGCTGGTAGTCGTAGGCGCGCGCGGCGTGGGTCAGCTCGGTGGCGGTGTCGTCGCCGAGGCGCTGCCGCCACAGCGAGCCGCCCATGCTGTAGATGAGCGTGTCGCCATCGGGCAGGAATGTCGCCGACGAGGGCCCGGTGGTGAGCTGCGGCAGGTACAGCTCGCGCCAGTAGTAGCTGTGCGGCAGGTCGACCTGCTTGAGCACGGGCTCGCGCGCGGCCTGCGCCGCGCCCGCGAGGAGGATGAGGGCGAGCAGGGCGGCCAGGCGGCGCGACATGGCGTCAGCTCCCGCTCAGCGCCTGGTCGAGGCTGAGCCGCAACAGTGCGATCGCCTCGTCGACCTCGCCGGTGCTGACGTTCAGCGGCGGCATGAAGCGCACCGTGCTGGTGCCGCAGGAGAGCAGCAGCAGGCCGTTGTGGAAGGCGCGCGTGACCACCGCCTCGCACAGCGCGCGCGCCGGCGTGCGCTCGGCGTCGCGCTCGATCAGCTCCATGCCGATCATCAGGCCCTTGCCGCGCACCTCGCCGATGCAGGGATAGTCGCGCGCCAGCTCGGCGAGGCGCTGCATGAAGTGCGCGCCGACCCGCACGGCGTTGTCGGCGAAGCCGCCGGCGACCAGGTCGAGCGTGGCGTTGGCCGCGGCGCAGGCGAGCGGATTGCCGCCGTAGGTGTTGCCGTGCGCGCCGCGCTTCCACTGCGACATGATCGAGCGCTTCGCCACCACCGCGCCGATCGGCAGGCCGGAACCGAGGCCCTTCGCCAGCGTCATGATGTCGGGCGCCACGCCCCAGTGCTCGCAGGCGAACATCTTGCCGGAGCGGCCGACGCCGGCCTGCACCTCGTCGAAGATCAGCAGGATGCCGTGCTGGTCGCACAGCGCGCGCAGGCCGGCGAGGAAGCCGTCCGGCGGCACCAGGTAGCCGCCTTCGCCCTGGATCGGCTCGACCAGGATCGCGGCGACTTCCGCCGCCGGCACGCTGCGCTCGAACAGCATGCGGATGTAGTCGAGCACCGCCTGGCCCTGGTCGGCGCCGGCGAACAGCGGCCGGTACGGATTGGGGAACGGCACGTGCGTCACGCCCGGCATGGTCGGCGCGAAGCCGAGCTGCTGCGTGTACTTGCTGGAGGTGAACGACAGCGAGCCCATGGTGCGGCCGTGGAAGCCGCCGAGGAAGCCGAGGTAGCGCGGCCGCCGCGTCACGTAGCGCGCCAGCTTCAGCGCGCCTTCCACCGCCTCGGTGCCGGACTGGCACAGGAAGCTCATCGCCGGCTCGCCGGCCAGCGTGCGCATCGGCGCCAGCCGCGCGAGGCGTTCGCCCAGCGCCGTCATCTGCTCGTGCCAGTAGTCGCTGGAGATGTGCAGGAACTTGTCCGCCGCGTCCTTCACCGCGGCGACGACCTGCGGATGCGCGTGGCCGGTCGAGCACACCGCGATGCCGGCGGCGAAATCGAGGAAGCGGTTGCCGTCGACGTCCCAGACCTCGGTGCCGCGGCCGTGCGACATCACGAACGGGTAGTCGCGCGGATACGAGGGCGAGGTCACCTCGGCGTCGCGGGCGATCAGCGCCTGGGCCTTCGGGCCGGGCAGGGCGGTCTGGATGTGGACGGACTTCGGTGCGGCGTTCACGTCGGTGCTCCGGTTCAGAGGGGAATGCGCACGGGGCGGGCGTGCGCCTCGCGGGTGCGCGCGTTCAGCGCGCGCAGGGTGTCGAGTTCGAGCGCGCTCGGCGCGGCGATCGTGTCGATGTGGTCGGCGACCGCCAGCGGCCAGCCGACCGCGGCGCGCGCCTCCTCGACGCTGGCGCCGGCGAACAGAGCGACGAGCTGCAGCTCTTCGCTCTGCGGGTGCGGCGCCAGCATGCCGAAGTCGGTGATGACCGCGCGCGGGCCGCCGCCGGGCGCGCCGCTGCGCGCGCGCGCGCCGTGGCCGTCGAGGTAGCCGGCGCTGGTGCGGAAGTCCAGGCGTTCGACGAAGCTGCGCTTCGATGCCTTCAGCATCACGAACACCTGCTTGGCGTGCAGCGCGATTTCCGGCGCGCCGCCGGCGCCGGGCAGGCGCGTCTTCGGTGCGTCGTAGGGGCCGATCACGGTGCTGTTGATGTTGCCGTGGCGGTCGATCTGCGCGGCGCCGAGGAAGCCGACGTCGACGCGCCCGGCCTGCAGGTAGTGGCTGAAGACCTCCGGCAGCGGCACCACGCAGGCCGCGGTCGCGGCCAGCTCGCCGTCGCCGATCGACAGCGGCAGCACGTCCGGGCGCGTGCCGATCGTGCCGGACTCGTAGATCAGCACGATGTCCGGCGCGTGCGTCAGCCGCGCGAGGTTGCAGGCGGCGCTGGGCAGGCCGATGCCGACGAAGCACACGCAGCGGTCGCGCAGCAGGCGCGCGGCGGCGACCGTCATCCATTCGTCGCGCGTGCAGGCGTTCATGCGGCCTCCTGCTGCAGGCCGGCGAGGAACGCGCGGTGGTCGCGCGTGCCGAGCACGTGTTCCTCCATCCAGCCGAGGAAGGTGCCGCGCTCGCGCGCAATCCCGTCCCAGTGCCGATAGAAGGCGTTGTCGCGCGCGTAGTGGCCCTGCGCGTAGGACGGATACGCGCCGCCGCGGCAGTGCACCACCGCGCCGACGACCCAGTGCGGCAACACGATGGCGTTCATCGCCGGCGGCAGCGCGTCGACGATCTCCTCGACGGTGACGACCAGCGTCTTCGCCGCCAGCGCGGCCTCGCGTGCCGCGCCGACGATGCCGTCGATGGCGACGTTGCCGGCGCGGTCGGCGCGCTGCGCGTGCAGGATGGTGACGTCGGGGTTGAGCGCGGGCACGGCCGCGAGCATCTCGCCGGTGAACGGGCATTCGACGCGGCGGATGTTGGGGTTGTGCGCGGGCAGGTCGGTGCCGACGTAGCCGCGCAGCATGCCGAACGGCAGCCGCGCCGCGCCGGCGCAGAACGCCGCGGCCATGCCGGCGTGGCTGTGCTCGTCGAGTTCGAGCGGGTGCGGCCACTGGTGCTCGACCGCGTCGCGCAGGCGATGCAGCGAGCCGACGCCGGGATTGCCGCCCCAGGAAAAGGTGAGCTTGCGCGCGCAGCCCATGCCGATCATCTGGTCGTAGACGAGATCCGGCGTCATGCGGATCAGGTGCAGGTCGCGCCTGCGCTGGCGGATGATCTCGTGCCCGGCGGCGAACGGGATCAGGTGGGTGAAGCCTTCCAGCGCGACGCTGGCGCCGTCGGCGACGTAGTGCTCGATCGCTTCCGCAAGCGACAGGATCGCCGCGCTCATTCGACCACCGTGCGCGACTGCTCGCGCAGGTATTGCGCGAGGTAGTAGAACGAGGCGATCGCCTTGCCGGTGGAGCCCGAGCCCTTCCAGCCGCCGAACGGCTGGTAGCCGGGCCAGGCGCCGGTGGTGGCGCCCTGCGGGCGGTTGGCGTAGGTCACGCCGGCCTCGATGTGGTCGTGGAACCAGGCCACCTCGTCGGCGCCGCCGAAGAAGCCGGCGGTCAGGCCCATCGGCGTGTCGTTGGCCAGCCGCATCGCCTCGTCGCGGTCGCGGTAGCGGTGCAGCGTCAGGATCGGCAGGAACATCTCGTGTTGCCACAGGGGGTGGGACAGGGGCACTTCGGCCAGCAGCGGTTCTACGTAGTAGCCGCGCGCCAGCGCAGGATCGCCGCCGCTGCCTTCGCCGAGCTGCGCGCCGCCGCTCAGCAGGCGCGCGCCGCCGTCGCGCAGCTCGCTGGCGTAGCGCGCGTAGCTGGCGTAGGCGTTGGCGTTGATCACCGGGCCGAGCCAGAACTCGCGCCGGCGCGGATCGCCGATGCGGATCGCGGCGATCTGCGCCTGCAGGCGCTCGATCAGCGCGTCGGCGACGCGCTCATGCACGTACAGCCGCGACAGTGCCGAGCACTTCTGCCCGCCCATGCCGTAGGCGGACCGCACGATGCCGGCAGCGGTGCGCTCGAGGTCGGCGCGCTCGGTGACGATGCACGGATTCTTGCCGCCCATCTCGGCGATGCACGGCCGCGGATACGCGCCGCCGGCCATCTGCTGCATCAGGTGCCGTCCGACCGGCACCGAGCCGGTGAAGGTGATGCCGGCGGTCAGCGGGTGCTGCACCAGCGCCTCGCCGATTTCGCGGCCGGAGCCGGACAGGTAGTTGAACACGCCCGGCGGCAGCCCGGCGTCGCGGATGCAGTCGGCGAGCAAGCGGCCGGCCCAGGGCGTGTCGCTGGCGCCCTTCAGCACCACCGTGTTGCCGGTGATCAGCGCCGCCGCAGTCGGCCCGCCGGCCAGCGCCAGCGGGAAATTGAACGGCGCGATCACCACCCACACGCCGTAGGGCCGCATCACGCTGGCGTTGTGCGAGGCGAAACCTTCGATCGGATCGTCGGGCAGCGCGTGCGCGTAGCCGGCGTGGCGCTCGAAGTCGTCCGCATAGTGATGGAAGAAATCGACCGTCTCCTGCGCCTCGCCGAGTGCCTCCATGCGGTTCTTGCCGACCTCGAGCACCATGGCGGCGGCGATGTCGTAGACGCGCTCCGCCATGATCTCGCCGACGCGGCGCAGCAGGCGCGCGCGCTCGGCGACCGGCGTCGCGCGCCAGGCCGGGTACGCCGCGTGCGCCGCCGCCATCGCCGCGTCGACGTCGGCCTTGTCGGCCAGCGCGAACTCGCCGAGGCGCAGGTCGCGGTCGAACGGGCTGCGACGCTCGATGCGCTGCGCGGCGTCGCGGTCGGCGCCGCCGATGAACAGCGGGTGGCGCGCGCCCAGCGCGGCTTCGGCGCGCACCATGGCCGCATCGAAGCGCTCATGCATCGCCTCGGGCGGGCTGTACATGGTGGCGTAGGTGAGGCGGAAGCTCATCGGCGTCTCCTCAGGAAGCGGAAGGGAAGAAGCGCGCCAGCAGGCGATCCAGCAGCGCCAGCGCGTCGGCCAGCGCCTGCTCCTCGATCACCAGCGGCGGCGCCAGCAGGATCAGGTTGCCGCGTGTGGCGAAGGACACGCCCTCGGCCATCGCCGCCTCGACCAGTGCGCGCAGCGCCGGCGCGGCCTGCGGCCACGGCGCCAGCGGCTCGCGCGTGGTGCGGTCGGCGACCAGTTCCAGCACCGCGAACAGGCCGTGGCCGCCGCGCACGTCGCCGATGACGGCGTGGCGCGATTGCAGCGCCTGCAGTTCGGTCAGCATGCGCGCGCCCAGCGCGCGCGAGCGCGCGATCAGGCCCTCGTCCTCGTAGGCGCGCAGCGCCGCCAGCCCCGCCGCGCAGGACAGCGGATGTCCGCAGTAGGTCAGGCCGGTGTAGAGCATCTCGTGTTGCAGCCTGGCGGCAACCGCGGCCGACAGCACCACCGCGCCGAGCGGCAGGTGCGCGCCGGTCAGGCCCTTCGCCAGCGTCATCAGGTCCGGCCGGCCGGCCTCGCCGTGGCGCTGCCAGGCGAACCATTCGCCGCAGCGGCCGAAGCCGCTCATCACCTCGTCGGCGATCAGCCAGACGCCGCGCGCGCGGGTCGCTTCGCGCAGCGCGGGCCAGTAGCTGTCCGGCGCGACGATACCGTTGGTGCCGGCATCGGCTTCCATCAGCACCGCGGCAACCGTCTCCGCGCCGTGGCGATCGATGGTTTCGGCCACGGCCGCGGCCGCGCGCGTTCCGCAGGTCGGCGCGTCCGCGCTGCCGAACGGACAGCGGTAGGCATACGGCGGCGGCACGCGCAGCACGCCGAAGGCTTCGGGATCGGCCTGGGGACGCGTGCGCGCGTCGCCCGAGAGCGCCATGCAGGCGTAGCTGGCGCCGTGGTAGGAACGGTCGCGCGCGATGATGCGGCCGCGCGGCTTGCCGCTGGCCTGGCGCGCGAACTTCACCGCGTTCTCGTTGGCGTCGGCGCCGGCGAGGGTGAAGAACACGCGTCCGCCGTCGAAGCCGGATTTTTCCAGCAGCGCCTCGGCCAGCGCCGCGCGCGGCTGCGCGCCCCAGGCCGAGGTGACGAAGCAAAGCTGCTGCGCCTGCCGGCGGATCGCCTCGACCACGGCCGGGTGCTGGTGGCCGAGGTTGCTGCATTCGGCCAGGCTGCTCATGTCGAGGACGCTGCGTCCGTCCTCCAGTTCCAGCCACGCGCCGCGGCCGCCGACCACGGTCGGCGCCCGCCATTCCGACTGCACGCACCAGCTGTGCAGGACGCTGTCGCGTTCGCTTGCCAAGCGTGTTCCCCCGGATCCGATTTGTTCGATAATCGAACAGGAATTCGTATTGCGAACCCATTGGAAACCTTCTACGCTCGGCCTGTCAATGGACCTCCGTGGCGTATGACAACGACCTCCTTCGAGGACAGCGCGGACTACGTGCAATCGCTGGCGCGCGGCCTCAGGGTGCTGCGCGCCTTCGACCGCGATCAACCCAGCCCCAGCCTGTCGCAGGTCGCCGAGAGCACCGGCCTGTCGCGCGCGGTGGCGCGCCGCCTGCTGCTGACGCTGCAGCACCTCGGCTACGTCGGCAGCCGTGGCCGCAGCTTCTTCCTGACTCCGCGCGTGCTGGAACTGGGCTACAGCTACTTGAGCTCGCTGGACCTGACCGAGCTGGCGCAGCAGAGCATGGAGCTGCTGGCGCAGCGCGTCGGCGAGTCGTGCTCGATGGCGGTGCTGGACGGCAGCGACATCGTCTACGTGCTGCGCGTGCCGGTGCGCCGCGTGATGAGCGTGGCGCTGGGCGTGGGCGCGCGCCTGCCGGCGTTCGCGGCCTCGATGGGGCGGGTGATGCTGGCCGACCTGTCCGAGGTCGAGCTGGCGCGCTGGCTGCGCGCGCAGAAATTCCGCGCCTACACGCCGCAGACGATCCGCACCGCAAGCGCGCTGAAGGCGGAACTGCGACGCGTGCGCGAACAGGGTTACGCGCTGGTCGTGCGCGAACTGGAGCCGGGGCTGTGTTCGATCGCGGTGCCGATCCGCGCCGGCGACGGCCGCGTCGTCGCCGCGCGGAACGTCGGCATGCCGTACAGCGAGGAAGCCCCCGCGCGCGCGGTGAAGCAGATCCTGCCGGCGCTGCGCGAGGCTCAGCAGGCCATCGAGCAGGCGATCCGGCGCGTCGGCTGGCTGCCGCACCTGGCGATGAAGCATGCCTATGAGTAGCGCCTACCTGGTCGACGCGACGCGCACCCCGTTCGGCCGCCTCGGCGGCGCGCTGGCCGGCGTGCGCGCCGACGATCTCGCCGCGCTGCCGATCGCGGCGCTGCTGGCGCGCCATCCCGCGCTGGACGGAGCGGCGCTGGACGAGGTGATCCTGGGCTGCGCCAACCAGTCCGGCGAGGACAACCGCAACGTCGCGCGCATGGCCGTGCTGCTGTCCGGGCTGCCGGAGAGCGTTTCCGCGGTCACCGTCAACCGGCTGTGCGCGTCCGGCCTCGAAGCCATCGGCCAGGCCGCGCGCGCGATCGCCTGCGGCGAGGCCGAGCTGGTGATCGCCGGCGGCGTCGAGAGCATGACCCGCGCGCCCTACGTGATGGCCAAGGCCGACGGCGCCTACGCGCGCGGGCAGAAGCTCGAGGACACCACGCTCGGCTGGCGCCTGGTCAACCCGCGCATGCAGGCCGGCTACGGCATCGACTCGATGACGCAGACCGCCGAGAACCTTGCGCGCGAGCGCGGCATCGACCGCGACAGCCAGGACGCCTACGCCCTGCGCAGCCAGCAGCGCGCCGCGAACGCGCAAGCACAGGGCTGGCTGGCGGAGGAAATCACCGCCGTGCACGCGCCGCGCGGCAGGGAAACGGTCGTCGTGCAGGTCGACGAGCATCCGCGCGCCGATACCACGGCGGCGAAGCTGGCCGCGCTCAAGCCGCTGCTCGGCCCCGGCACCAGCATCACCGCCGGCAACGCCTCGGGCCTCAACGACGGCGCCGCCGCCGTGCTGCTGGCCTCGGAGGCGGCGCTGGCGCGGCACGGCCTCGAACCGCTGGCGCGCGTCGTCGGCATGGCCTCGGCCGGCGTCGCGCCGCGCGTGATGGGCATCGGCCCGGTGCCGGCGATCCGCAAGCTGCTGGCGCGCACCGGCCTCGGCCTGTCCGACTTCGACCGCATCGAGATCAACGAAGCGTTCGCCGCGCAGGTGCTCGCCTGCACGCGCGCGCTCGACCTGCCCGACGGCGCCGATCGCGTCAACGCCAACGGCGGCGCGATCGCGCTCGGCCACCCGCTCGGCGCCAGCGGCGCGCGCCTGGCGATGACGGCGGCATTCGCCCTGCGCCGCCACCGCCAGCGCCGCGCGCTGGTCAGCCTGTGCATCGGCGTCGGCCAGGGGCTGGCCCTGGCACTGGAGCGTCCATGAACCGAACCGCTTCCTTGCCCATCGTCGCTGCGCTGGCGCTGCTGCTGCCGCTGGCCGGCCACGCCGCCGACACGGCGCCGCAGGCCGACCGCACGCTGGGCCGCGAGCTGCTCGGCGAGCTGATCGCCATCGACACCACCGCCGAACACGGCAGCACCACGGTGGCGGCGAAAAAGCTCGCCCGGCGCTTCCTCGACGCCGGCTTCGCGCCGGCGGACGTGCAGGTGGTCGGCGACGATCCGCGCCGGCGCAACCTGGTGGTGCGCCTGCGCGGCCACGGCGGACGCGAGCCGATCCTGCTGCTGGCGCATCTCGACGTGGTCGAGGCACGGCGCGGGGACTGGCACGTCGACCCGTTCGCGCTGACCGAGCGCGACGGCTACTTCTACGGCCGCGGCACCATGGACATCAAGGGCGCCGGCGTCGGCCTGGTCGAGACGCTGCTGCGCCTGCACCGCGAACATTTCGTGCCGAAGGGCGACTACATCCTCGCGCTCACCGCCGGCGAGGAAGACGGCGTCGCCAACGGCGTGCAGTGGCTGCTGGCGCACCGGCCCGAGCTGATCCGTTCTGCCTATTCGATCAACGTCGACGGCGGCGGCCCCGAGATCCGCGGCGGCAAGCCGGCCGTGCTGTCGGTGGAAACCGCGGAGAAGGTCTATCTGAGCTACACCCTGACCGTGCACAACCCCGGTGGGCACAGTTCGCTGCCGACGCCCGACAACGCGATCTATCGACTCGCCAAGGGGCTGGAACGGCTGTCGGCGCTGCAGTTCCCGCTGCGCAGCAACGCGGCCACGCGCGGCTACTACGCGACGCTGGCGAAGGACTACACGGGCGCGATGGCGGCCGACATGCGCGCCGTCGCCCGCGCGCCGTCCGATCCCGCGGCGCTGGCGCGGCTGGCGGCGTCCTCCGCCTACAACAACGCGCAGTTGCGCACGACCTGCGTGCCGACGCTGCTCGCGGGCGGGCACGCCGAGAACGCGCTGCCGCAGATGGCGCGCGCCACGGTCAACTGCCGCCTGCTGCCGGACGAGGACCCGGATCGCGTGGATGCGGCGCTGCGCCAGGCCGTGGCCGACCCCGGCGTCGAGATCGCCCGCGTCGCGCCGCCGCAGCCCAGCCCGCCCAGTCCGGTGGACGAGGCGCTGTTCGCACGAGTCGCCAAGGTGGCGCGCGGGCTCTGGGGGCCGATCCCGGTGTCGCCCTATATGTCCGCCGGCGCTTCCGACAGCGTGTTCCTGCGCGCGGCGGGGATGCCGTCCTACGTCTTCAACGGGATCGCCTACGACGTCGACGACGACCGTTCGCACGGCCAGGACGAACGTATTTTGGTCGATGCCTACTACCGGTCGCTGGAATTTGACTATAGATTGTTAAAGGAACTTTAAGGAGCTGCTGCCGCCCCATGCAACGCGCTGCACACCCGTCGCATCGCCCGACCCTCGGCGCGGACCTGCGCGCCGTGCCGTCGCGGGCGTGCGAACCGTGACGAGCTCGGCCGCCACCGGCACGCTGGAGCAGGCGCTGGCCCACGCGGCGCGCCTGCTGGACAGCAATCCCGCGCTGGCCGCCGAACAGGCGACGGAGATCCTCGCGGTGGCCGCGGGTCACCCAGTCGCGTTGCGACTGCTGGCGGCGGCGCGCGCGGCGCAGGGCGATGTGCTGGGCGCGCTCGGGATCCTCGAACCGCTGGCCGGGGCCCAGCCGAACTGGGCGCTCGCGCACCTCGACCTCGGCCTGGCCCTGGGGCTCAGCGGGCGCGGCCAGGAAGCGATCGACGCGCTGCGTCGCGCGGTGGCGCTGAAGCCCGATCTGCCGCAGGCCTGGCGCGCGCTCGGCGACCACCTCATGGCCGCCGGCGAACACGCCGACGCCGACGCCGCCTACGCCAACCACGTCCGCCATTCCACCCGCGACCCGCGCCTGCTGGCCGCCGCCACCGCGCTGGTCGAGAACCGCATTCCCGAGGCCGAGGCACTGCTGCGCGAGCACCTGAAGCAGGCGCCGACCGACGTCGCCGCGATCCGCATGCTCGCCGAGGTCGCCGCCCGCCTGGGCCGCAACGAGGACGCGCTCAACCTGCTTGCGCGCTGCCTGGAGCTGGCGCCGAGCTTCCACGCCGCGCGCCTGAACTACGCCCTGGTCCTGCACCGCAACAACCAGCCCGAGCAGTCGCTGGCCGAGGTCGAGCGCCTGCTGGCGGTGGATCCGGCCCATCCCGGCTACCGCAACCTCAAGGCGGTGGTGCTGTGCCGGATCGGCGACTACGAGCCCGCCATCCGCATCTATGCCGACCTGCTGGAGCACTACCCGCGCAACCCGAAGGTCTGGATGAGCTACGGCCATGCGCTGAAGACCGCCGGCCATACGCAGCGCGCCATCGCCGCCTACCGCCGCAGCCTGCAGCTCGAGCCGTCCTTCGGCGAAGTCTGGTGGAGCCTGGCCAACCTCAAGACCTTCCGCTTCGACGCCGACGACCTCGCCACGATGCGCCGGCAACTGGCGCGCACCGACCTGGGCGACGACGACCGCCTGCACCTGGAGTTCGCCATCGGCAAGGCGCTCGAGGACGCCGGCGAGTACGAGCCTTCCTTCCGGCACTACGCGCAGGGCAACGCGATCCGCCGCGCGCAACTGCACTACAGCGCCGACGACACCCGCGCGCGCGTGCGCCACATCCGCGAGCGCTACACGCGCGAGTTCTTCGCCGCGCGCGCCGGCGCCGGCAGCCAGGCGCGCGATCCGATCTTCATCGTCGGCCTGCCGCGCGCCGGCTCCACCCTGATCGAGCAGATCCTGGCCAGCCACAGCCAGGTCGAGGGCACGATGGAGCTGCCCGAGGTCACCTCGATCACGCGCGCGCTGCGCGAGCAGGGCGGCGTCGACAGCGACATGCCTTACCACGACGCGCTCGCCGCGCTCGACGCCGACGCGCTGCGCGCGCTGGGCGAGCGCTACCTTGCCCACACCCGCATCCAGCGCAAGACCTCGGCGCCTTTGTTCATCGACAAGATGCCGAACAACTTCATGCACGTCGGCCTGATCCACCTGATGCTGCCGAACGCGAAGATCATCGACGCGCGCCGGCATCCGCTGGCCTGCTGCTTCTCCGGCTTCAAGCAGCACTTCGCGCGCGGGCAGAGCTTCAGCTACAGCCTCGAGGATCTCGGCCGCTACTACCGCGACTACGTCGCGCTGATGGCGCACTTCGACACCGTGTTGCCGGGGCGCATCCACCGCGTCTTCTACGAGCGCATGGTCGAGGACACCGAGGGCGAGGTGCGGCGCCTGCTCGGGTATTGCGGCCTGCCGTTCGAGGAATCCTGCCTGCGATTCTTCGAAAACGCGCGGCCGGTGCGCACGGCGAGTTCGGAACAGGTGCGCAGGCCGATCTATCGCGAAGGCGTGGATCACTGGCAGCACTACGCGCCATGGCTGGCGCCTTTGCAATCGGCACTGGGGTCCGTACTGGAGCGTTATCCCGACGTGCCGGAATCTGAAGCGATCTAGCACTTCCTACTGACGATCATCACAGAGTGGGGGAACCGATGCACAGCACCAAGTTCAGACAACCAGCCAGAACGCAACGGGCGAGGCTGACCCGACTGCCGCTCGCCGCGGCGATCTGTCTCGCCATGACTTCGCCGGCCTTCGCGCAGGACGCCGGCCAGACCCAGGCGCCGGCAACGACGCCGCCCGCGGAGCAGAAGGCCGCGACGCTGGAATCGGTGATCGTGACTGCGCAGAAGCGCACCGAAAACCTGCAGAAAGTGCCGGTCAGCATCCAGGTGCTGGGCACGGAGAAGCTCGAGGAACTGCACGTCAAGAACTTCGACGACTACGTGAAGTACCTGCCCAGCGTCGCCTACCAGACGTTCGGTCCCGGCTTCGCCCAGATCTACATGCGCGGCGTGGCCAGCGGCGGCGACGGCAACCATTCCGGCTCGCTGCCCAGCGTCGGCGTGTACCTCGACGAGCAGCCGGTGACCACGATCCAGGGCCCGCTCGACATCCACATGTACGACATCGCCCGCGTCGAGGCCCTGGCCGGCCCGCAGGGCACGCTGTACGGCGCCAGCGCGGAAGCGGGCGCGCTGCGCATCATCACCAACAAGCCCGACCCGAGCGGTTACGCCGCCAACTACAGCGTCGGCACCAACGCGGTCGACGGCGGCGGCGTCGGCTACACCGCCGAGGGCATGGTCAACATCCCGATCTCCACCAACTCGGCGATCCGCCTGGTCGGCTGGCACGAGCACGATGCCGGCTACATCGACAACACGGTGGGCACGCGCACCTTCCCGACCTCCGGCATCACCGTCAGCAACGCGAAGAACTGTGCGTCGACGCCGCTACTGGAGTGCACCGGGCTGGCCAGGAACAACTACAACGACGCCGACATCACCGGTGCGCGCGCGGCGCTGAAGATCAATCTCAACGACGACTGGTCGATCAGCCCGACGGTCATGGGACAGCGCTCGGTCGTCAACGGCAACTTCGCCTTCGACCCGGCGATCGGCGACCTCGAAATCAACCACTTCTATCCCGAGAAGACGACCGACCGCTGGTGGCAGGCGGCGATGACGGTGGAAGGCAAGATCGGCATTTTCGACGTGACTTACTCCGGGGCCTTCCTGCGGCGCTCCACGGACGAGCACAACGACTACAGCGACTATTCGTTCTGGTACGACACCCTGTACGGCTACGGCGCGTACCTCTACGACAACAGCGGCAACCTGATCAATCCGTCGCAGTACATCCCAGGACTGGACCGCTACACCAAGAAGAGCCACGAACTGCGCATCGCCTCGCCGGCCGATGAGCGCCTGCGCCTGGTCGCGGGCGTGTTCTGGGAGCGCCAGCTTCACGACATCCAGCAGGAGTACAAGGTCAACAACCTGGCCGACAGCCTCTCGACCCCCGGTTGGCCCAACACGCTGTGGCTGACCAAGCAGGTGCGCATCGACCGCGACGAGGCGGTGTTCGGCGAGCTGTCCTACGACCTGATTCCCGAGACGCTCACCGCGACGGTAGGCGGGCGCTACTTCCGTTCCAACAACAGCCTCGGCGGCTACTTCGGCTTCAGCTCCGGGTTCTTCCCGGGCTCCAGCTACGGCGAGGCCGGCTGCATCTCGCCCGAGCCGTTCCACGGCGCGCCATGCCTGGACTTCGACAAGAGCGTCAAGGAAACCGGCTCGCTGGGCAAGGTCAACCTTACCTGGCAGATCACGCCCAGCAAGATGGTCTACGTCACCCGCTCGGAAGGCTTCCGCCCCGGCGGCATCAATCGCCGCGGCACGCTGCCGCCCTACAAGGCCGACTTCCTGACCAACTACGAGGCCGGCTGGAAGACCACCTGGCTGGACAACCGGCTGTCGTTCAACGGTTCGGTATTCAGCCAGGACTGGAAGGACTTCCAGTTCAGCATCCTCGGCGCCAACGGCCTCACCGAGATCAAGAACGCCAACCAGGCGCGCATCAACGGCCTGGAGAGCGAGCTGAACTGGGCGGCCACCTACAACCTGCAACTCGGTGCCGGCCTGGCTTTCTACGACGCCAAGCTGACCGCGAACTACTGCGGTTTCACCGATGCCAACGGCACCCCGGTGACCGACTGCCCGGCCCCGGAAGCGCCGAAGGGCACCCAGTTGCCGGTGACGCCGCGGCTCAAGGGCAACCTGCTCGCGCGCTACACCTTCGACATCGGCGACAAGGAAGCCTTCCTGCAGGCCGCGGCCGTGCATGTCGGCGAGCGCCAATCCGACCTCCGGTTGTACGAACGCAGCCTGCTGGGCACGCTCGACGCCTACACCACGCTGGATCTCTCCGCCGGCATCCGCAAGGATCGTTGGGCAGTGGACGTCTATCTCAACAACGTGTTCGACACGCGCGCGCAGATCAACAAGTACACCGAGTGTGCCGAGGCGGTGTGCGCCGCCCACAACGTGGTGCCGCAATACCCGAACGGACAGGTGTACACCGTCACCAACCAGCCCCGGACTATCGGCATCCGCTTTACCCAGGACTTCTGAGCGGACGGTTGTCTGCCAGGCAGAGGACAAAAAGCCCCGGCGCGAGCCGGGGCTTTTTCATGGGCGGCGCGGGCGATGACGCCGCGCTGTTGCGGGAACCCGCCCCCTGACGCGATTCCGCCGCCGCAGCTCGACACGGTGTCCGTGGAGCCGACGACAGGCCGAACAAAAGAGGTTTCTTGCCGAAGCGGTGGAGCGGCTCCGGTTGCGAACCGCAATGATTGGGGGAGAGGCTTCCGCCGGCATCGTCGCTGCGGCATCGCGGCTGAAGCCGCTCTCGTGGTCGTGGACAAGAGCCAAAAAAAAAGCCGGCCGCAGAGCGGCCGGCTTTCAGCGTACTGTGCCGTTCGGCTCAGTGGCTGCCAGCGGTCGAAGCCGGGGCCGGGGTGGCGGCGGCGGTCGAAGCCGGGGCCGGAGCCGGAGCCGCGGCGGTCGCGGCCGGGGCCGGAGCCGGGGCCTGCTCGGCCGGGGCGGCCGGCTGCGTAGCCGGGGCCTGTTCGGCCGGGGCCTGCTCGTTGTTGCCGCCGCTGCACGCGGCCAGCAGCGCAACGAGCGCGGAAGCAAGAACGATGCGGGTCAACTTCATGGGATTCTCCTTGTGCCGTGGATTGCCAATGGATGGCCGCATTATTAAAGCGCGTTCATTGTTCCGGCGCCAGATGTGCGGCCGATAATTCGCCATTTTCCCGTATTTCGTTTGGCTGGCGTTGGCTTTGAAGCCGGTTCAGACCCGCTCCACCGCAATGGCGGTCGCCTCGCCGCCGCCGATGCACAGGGCGGCGACGCCGCGGCGGGCACCGCGGGCCTCGAGGGCGTGCACCAGGGTGACGACCAGGCGCGCGCCGGTGGCGCCGATCGGGTGGCCGAGCGCGCAGGCGCCGCCGTTGACGTTGAGCTTTTCGTGCGGAATGCCGATGTCGTGCATGGCCGCCATCGCGACTACCGCGAAGGCCTCGTTGATCTCGAACAGGTCCACGTCGGCAGCCTGCCAGCCGACCTGCTTCAGCAGCTTCTCGATCGCGCCGACCGGCGCGGTGGTGAACCACTGCGGCTCCTGCGAGTGGGTGGCGTGGCCGAGGATGCGCGCCAACGGCGCCGCACCGCGGCGCTTGGCTTCGTCCTCCGACATCAGCACCACCGCGGCGGCGCCGTCGGAGATGCTGGAGGAACTGGCGGCGGTGATGGTGCCGTTGTCCTTGCGGAAGGCCGGCTTCAGCGTCGGGATCTTGGCCACGTCGCTGCGGCCCGGCTGCTCGTCGGTCTTCACCTCGACCTCGCCCTTGCGCGTCACCACCTTGACCGTGACGATCTCGGCGTCGAACGCGCCCGACTGCTGCGCCGCCCGCGCGCGCCGGACCGATTCCGTCGCGAACGCATCCTGCTGCTCGCGCGTGAAGCGGTACTTGTCGGCGCACTGCTCGCCGAACACGCCCATCGCCTTGCCGTCGTAGGGGTTGGTCAGGCCGTCCCAGGCCATGTGGTCGACCGCTTCGAAGTTGCCGTAGCGGTTGCCGGTGCGCGAGTTCGGGATCATGTGCGGCGCATTGGTCATCGACTCCATGCCGCCGGCGACGACCACCGCCGCCGAGCCCGCCTTGATCAGGTCGTGGCCGAACATGATCGCCTTCATGCCGGAGCCGCAAACCTTGTTGATGGTGGTGGCGCCGATCGACACCGGCACGCCTGCCGCCAGCGCCGCCTGGCGCGCCGGCGCCTGGCCGAGATTGGCCGGCAGCACGCAGCCCATGATCACTTCCGAGACGTCGGCCGGCCCGACCTGCGCCTGTTCCAGCGCGGCGCGGATGGCGGTGGCGCCCAGCGTCGGCGTGGGCACGCCGGTGAACTGGCCGAGGAAGGAACCGATGGCGGTGCGCTTGGCGCCGACGATGACGATGGCAGACATGGAATCTCCGAAGTGCGTGCACGGCCGCGGCCGCACGGGACATGCCGGCGATTATCGCAGGGGATGCTGCATTGCGGCAAACTGCCGCGTGCGGCAGCGTACGGACGTGATGCACAACGCGTTGCGCCGCATCACCAGACAATGGCGGCGGCCGCCGCGACCACGAGTGGCGTAGGGCGGGCCATAGGGCGGGCTTCAGCCCACCGATCGCGTGTCGCGAAAAGCCCAATGGCGGGCTGAAGCCCACCCACGCTATCCGGCGGAATCAGCCTTTCCGAGTCCCGAGTCCCGACCGTCCTCACGACTTGCCGTGGAACAGCTCGCGGCCGATCAGCATGCGGCGGATTTCGTTGGTGCCGGCGCCGATCTCGTAGAGCTTGGCGTCGCGCAGCAGGCGGCCGGTGGCGTATTCGTTGATGTAGCCGTTGCCGCCGAGGCACTGGATCGCTTCCAGCGTCACCTGTACCGCGCTCTGCGATGCGTGCAGCAGGCAGGAGGCCGGGTCGATGCGCGAGCGCACGCCGCGGTCGAAATCCTGCGCCACCATGTACGCATAGGCGCGCGCCGACTGCAGCGCGGTGTACATGTCGGCGATCTTCGCCTGCATGATGCCGAAGGTGCCGATCGGCGCGTTGAACTGCTTGCGTTCGCGCACGTAGGGCAGGGCGAGGTCGAGCGCGGCCTGCATCAGGCCGATCGGTCCGCCGGACAGCACCAGGCGCTCGGTGTCGAGGCCGCTCATCAGCACGCGCACGCCTTCGTTCACTTCGCCGACGCGGTTCTCGTCGGGAATCTCGCACTCCTCGAACACCAGCTCGCAGGTGTTGGAGCCGCGCATGCCGAGCTTGTCGAGCTTCTGCGCGGTGCTGAAACCCTTCATGCCCTTTTCGACGATGAAGGCGGTCATGCAGCGCGAGCCGGCCGGCTTGTGCGCGGTGCGCATGTACACCAGCAGCACGTCGGCGTCGGGGCCGTTGGTGATCCACATCTTCGAGCCGTGGGCGATCCAGCGGTCGCCCTTCTTTTCGGCGCGACAGGCCATCGAGCCGACCACGTCGGAGCCGGCGCCCGGCTCGCTCATCGCCAGCGCGCCGACGTATTCGCCGGAGCACAGCCCGGGGATGTACTTGCGCCGCTGCGCCTCGTTGCCGTTGTGGAAGATGTTGTTGACGCACAGGTTGGAGTGCGCGCCGTAGGACAGGCCGACCGAGCCCGAGGCGCGCGAGATTTCCTCCATCGCGACCACGTGGGCGAGGTAGCCGAGTTCGGAGCCGCCATACTCGCCGGGGATGGTCACGCCGAGCAGGCCCATCGCGCCGAGCTTGCGCCACAGGTCGTGCGGGAACGCGTTCTCGCGGTCGATCAGGTCGGCGCGCGGCGCGATCTCCTTCTCCGCGAAGGCGTGCACGCTCTCGCGCAGCAGGTCGAGGTCTTCTCCGAGGGGAAACGGGCGCATGTCGGGTTCCGGGCGTCGTCAGTGGGCAGGCGGGTCGCAGCGCTTCGCGGCGGCCGCGCAACAGCGGGATTATGCCGCGACTGGCGCGGCGCCGCTCGCCGCCGACCGGTTTGCGGGTCGTGCGGCGGCGCAAAAAACGAAACCCGGGACGGCCCCGGGTTTCGTCGATGCTGCATCGATGCGGTGACTTACTGCCCGCGCATGCGGCCGAGGAAGCGCGGGCCGTGGTTGCCCATGGTCGGCAGCTTGATCTTGCCGATCGCGCTGATGCGCTCCTCCGCCATGCGGTCGGCGGCGCGGTAGGTCGGGATGCCGTCGCGCTTGGCGATCTGGAAGATGCGCGAGAGGTTGTAGTAGATCGTGCGCATCATGCGCATCGCGCGCTCGCGGTTGTAGCCGTCGATCTCCAGCGACACGTTCATCACGCCGCCCGCGTTCACCGCGTAGTCCGGGGCGTAGAGGATGCCGCGCTTCTCCACCTCGTCGCCGATCGCGTCGGTGGCGAGCTGGTTGTTGGCGGCGCCGCAGATGATCTTCATCTTCAGGCGCGGCAGGGTCTTCTCGTTGACGGTGCCGCCCAGCGCGCACGGGCTGTAGACGTCGGCATCGACGTCGTAGATGTCGTCCAGCGCGACCGCTTCGCAGCCCAGCTCGTCGACGCAGCGCTGCACGGCGTCCTTGTTGATGTCGGTGACGAACACCTTGGCGCCCTGCTCGCGCAGCAGCTTGACGAATTCCATGCCGACGTGGCCGACGCCTTGCACGGCGTAGCTGTACTTGCCGACGTCCTCGTTGCCGAACTTGTGGTTCAGCGAGGCCATCAGGCCCTGCAGCGTGCCGAACGCGGTGAACGGCGAGGGGTCGCCGGAGCCGCCGTGCACCTGGTGCACGCCGGTGACGAATTCGGTTTCGCGGAACACCCACTCCATGTCGTTGACGTCGATGCCGACGTCCTCGGCGGTGATGTAGCGGCCGTTGAGCGAGTTGACGTAGCGGCCGAACGCGCGGAACAGCGCCTCCGACTTGTCCTTGGACGGGTCGCCGATGATCACGGCCTTGCCGCCGCCGAGGTTCAGGCCCGCCACCGCGTTCTTGTAGGTCATGCCGCGCGACAGACGCAGCACGTCGTTGAGCGCCTCCTGCTCGGTCTTGTACGGCCACATGCGCAGGCCGCCCAGCGCGGGGCCGAGTACCGTGTTGTGGATCGCGATGATGGCCTTCAGGCCGGCGTCCTTGCTGTGGCAGAAGACGACTTCCTCGTGACCCGAGGTGGCGATGGTTTCAAAAATCATCGAACGCGAACTCCCGAAATGGCGGCTGCAGGTGGCGCGCGCGTAAAGGCGTGCACGAGAGGTCACCTGAGCTCTCGCGGACAAATGGCTGATTGTCCAAGGAAAGGAAAAGCCCCGGTCGATCCGGGGCTACCTCGTGCGGCGCGCATTCTAGCCCCTCGGGGGATCGAGCGACAGTTCGCAAGGTCCCGGCCGGCGCGCGCCGGGGCGGCGCAAGCGGAAGTCTCGCGACGTTCAATGCACCCAGTAACCGGCGTGGAAGCGCCACGCCGGGCCCTCGTGCACCCAGCGCGCCGGCACGTAGCGATAGCCCGGGCGCGCGTGCACGTAGTAGCCGTCCACCCGGACGTGGCGGCGCACATGGTCGTCCCAGCGCCAGTATCCCGGCACCCAGACATAGCCTGGGCGCACGATCACGCGCTCGACGCGCGGCGGCGGCGGCGCGACGTTGATGCGGACGTCGACGTAGGTGCGCGCGGCGGCGCCGGGCGCGTGCGCCGCGCCGAGCGCAGCGAGGCCGAGGAACGAAGCGAAGACGAGATGACGGATCGACATGGCGGCTCCCGAAGTGTCGCCGCGGCTCTGCGGCGTGCACCCTGGAAAACGTGCCGGCGCCGATGCTGTTGACGGTGCGCGGCGCGGCATTCAGCGCGCGGTCAACGCGGACGCATTTCCGAGGTACTCAGAACGGTAAGCGGACGAGTCGCTGCAGCGCGTGGTGAAACTCTTCCCCTCTCGCCGCGGGGAGAGGGCAGGGTGAGGGGGACGCGCGGAGCGCGCCCGTCGCTATTGCAGAAGCGAAAGCGGCCGTCCTGCGGACGGCACCCCCTCACCCCCGACTCTCTCCCCGCTGGGGAGAGGGAGACAAGACGGCTCGCGAGGCGAATGCGTGCGGACCGTCATCGGTTGGGTGCAAGCCGCGGGGATCTGCGGCGAGGATGGGCGGTACGTGGAAAGTCTCTTCCTCTCCCCCATGGGGGAGAGGAAGCAACAATCGCCGCTTCGCGGCGCGCCGCTACAGCGAACAGTGCGGCGCGTTGCCGGCGGCGCGCGCCTGCTCGAACACCGGCATCAGCTTCGGCGCCTGCTCGGACAGCGTCTTGATGCGGTTGCCCGGCGCCGGATGCGTGGAGAGGAACGCCGGCACGCCGCCGCTGCCGGCGCTCTTCTGCATGTTCTGCCACAGCGTGACCGCCTGGCGCGGGTCGAAGCCGGCGGCGGCCATGTAGCGCTGGCCGAGCACGTCGGCTTCGCTTTCCTGCGCGCGCGACCACGGCAGCAGCAGGCCGACCTCGGCGCCGACGCCGAGCAGCGCCATGGTGCGGCCGGCGTCGTTGCCGCGGGTGGCGCCGTAGACGGTCAGCGCGGCGATGCCGGCCTGCGCGGCCATCTGGTCGGAGAAGCGTTCGGCCGAATGCCGCGCCACCACGTGCGACAGCTCGTGGCCGAGCACTGCGGCGAGCTGATCCTGGTCGGTGGCCACCTTGAACATGCCTTCGTTGACGCCGATGCGTCCGCCCGGCAGGGCGAACGCGTTGGCGCTGCCGTCCTTGACGATCTGCACGTCCCAGGTTTGCCGGCTGTACGGCGCCGGCAGCACGCGAATCAGCGCATCGGCCACGCAGGTCGCGTAGGCGCGCTCGCGCGGTTCGTCGGCGAACTTGCCCTGCTGCCTGAGCTGGTTGAACGCGGCCAGGCCCATCTGGTTCATCTGCGCGTCCGAGACCAGCATCAACTGGCTGCGCCCGGTCGGACTGGTGGCGCAGGCGCCGAGCAGCGCCGAGGCGAGGCCGGCGAGTATCCATGTGCGCTTCATGACGAATCCTCCCTTGGACGGCGTGCCGCCAGCATAGGCCGGCGCGGGTGGCGCGCAACCTGACCTGGCGCAGGCTTGCGCGCTCGCTGGACAAGAACGAACGATCGTGCTATTTATGGCGCGTGAATCCTGCCACCGCCACCAGCAAGGGCGCCGCCACCCGCGAGTCGATCGTCGAGCGCGCGCTGCGCATCGCGCGCACCGCCGGCTTCGAGGGGCTGTCGATCGGCGGCGTCGCGCAGGCCGTGGGCATGTCGAAGAGCGGCGTGTTCGCGCACTTCGGCTCGCGCGAGGACCTGCAGCTCGCGGTGCTGGACGCCGCCGCGCAGCGCTTCGCCGAGCAGGTGTTCGCGCCGGCGCTGCGCGAGCGCCGCGGCCTGCCGCGCCTGCGCGCCATCGTGCGGCGCTGGATCGAGTGGCTGCGCAGCGAGCGCGGCGGCTGCCCGATGGTCAGCGCCGCGATCGAATACGACGACCGCCCCGGCCCGATCCGCGACCGCGTCGTGCGCTACCAGTCGCAACTGCGCACCGAGTTGGCGCGCGCGATCCGCATGGCCATCGATAGCGGCGAACTGCGCGCCGACTGCGATCCCGGCCAGCTCGCCTTCGAGATCCACGGCGTCGAGCTGGCCCTGCACCACGACGCCCGCCTGTTCGGGCTGGACGATGCGATGGCGCGCGCCGAGCGCGCCATGCACCGTCTGCTCGACAGCTACCGCGCGTAATCCCCCTGCACGAGGTATCCGCCATGAACGCCGCCGTCCGGCAAAAAAGCACGATCGTTCGAAAATCTATCGCGCTGACCGCGCTGCGCGCCGGCTACGCGCTCGGCGGCCGGTTGGCGCCGCGTCGCACGGCCGACCGCGCCGCGCGCATGTTCGCGACGCCGTTCGCCGCCAGCCGCAGCCGCGCGCAGGCGGCGCGGCCCGACGCGGAGATGCGCTATGCCGAGCTGCCGGTCGCGGGCGAGTTCGTCGCCACCTACGCGTGGGGCGACCCGGCTGCGCAGCCCTACGCGCTGCTGGCGCACGGCTGGTCCAGCTTCGGCCTGCGTTTCCTGCCGTGGGTGGCGGCGCTGCGCGCGCGCGGCTACGCGGTGGTCGCCTTCGACCAGCCCGGCCACGGCCGCAGCAGCGGCTGCCTGTGCACGCTGCCGGAGTTCGCCGACACCGTGCGCGCGGTGGGCGGGCACTACGGCGACGCCGCGCTGGCGATCGGCCATTCGCTGGGCGCCACCGCGCTGGCGTTCGCGCAGGGCGAAGCGTGGCGTGCGGCGCGGCTGGTGCTGATCGCGCCGCCGGCCGACATGCTTGCCGCGGCCGGGCGCTTCATGCGCCACGTGCGGCTCGCCGGGCATCTGCGCGAGCCGTTCCTGGGCTGGCTCAAGCGGCGCACCGGGGTCGACGCGCGCGATCTGCAGATCCATCGCCTGCTGCCCGCGTTCGGCCAGCCGGGCCTGGTCGTGCACGACCTCGACGATGGCGAGGTGCCGTGGGAAGAGGGCGAGCGCTACGCGCGCCACTGGCCCGGCGCGCGCCTGCTCAGCACCAGCGGGCTCGGGCACAACCGCATCGTCGACGACCCCGACGTGGTCGACGCGGTGCTGCGTTTCCTCGACGGCGAAGCGGTCGGCGAGCGCGTGGTGTCTTCGCCGAACCTGCCGTACGGCGTCGCCTGAGACGTGGCGCGGCGATTGCGACCTGCGTGCCGCCGCCGCGGCCGGCGGCCCGTGCGCGTTACAATCCGGGGGGTTCAACGCATACGGATCGCGCAGCCCCATGAGCACCCCCGCCCCCCACGTACCCGCGAACGAAGCGCAGGCCGATACCGCGCCGTTGCGCTTCGTCACCGCCGCCAGCCTGTTCGACGGCCACGACGCGGCGATCAACATCATGCGCCGGTTGATCCAGTCGCAGGGCGCGGAGGTGATCCACCTCGGCCACAACCGCAGCGTCGAGGACGTGGTGCGCGCCGCGCTGCAGGAGGACGCCGACGCGATCGGCGTGTCGTCCTACCAAGGCGGCCACATCGAATACTTCAAGTACATGGTGGACATGCTGCGCGAGCGCGGCGCCGGCCACGTGCGCGTGTTCGGCGGCGGCGGCGGCACCATCACGCCGGAGGAAATCGCCGAGCTGCAGGCCTACGGCGTCGAGCGCATCTACCACCCGAACGACGGCATGCACCTGGGCCTGGTGGCGATGATCGAGGACGTGGTGCGGCGCGCGCAGTCGCATCGCCTCGCCACCGCCGAGCCGGCCAAGGTCAGCCCGGACGACGAGATTTCCGTCGGCAGGATGCTGTCCGCGATCGAGGAAGGCACGCTGGACGCGGCCGAACTCGCCCGGTTGCGCAAGCAGTGGGAGCTGGCCGGGCGCAAGACGCCCGTGGTCGGCATCACCGGCACCGGCGGCGCCGGCAAGTCCAGCGTGGTCGACGAGCTGCTGCTGCGCTTCCTGCACGCGTTCCCGCAGATGCGCATCGCCGTGCTGGCGGTCGATCCCACCCGCCGCCGCACCGGCGGCGCGCTGCTCGGCGACCGCATCCGCATGAACGCGCTGCGCTCCAAGCGCGTGTACATGCGCTCGATGGCCACGCGCCGCCAGCATGCCGCCACCAGCGCGATGCTGAAGGACTGCGTCGCCTTCCTGCGCGGCCAGGCGTACGACCTGGTGATCGTCGAGACCGCCGGCATCGGCCAGAGCGACTCCGAGATCGTCGACCTGGTCGATTTCCCGATGTACGTGATGACCAGCGACTACGGCGCCGCCAGCCAGCTCGAGAAGATCGACATGCTGGACTTCGCCGAGCTGATCGTGCTGAACAAGTTCGACCGCCGCGGCGCCGAGGACGCGCTGCGCGACGTGCGCAAGCAGTGGAAGCGCAACCACACCGCGTTCAAGACGCCGGACGAGGACGTGCCGGTCTACCCGACCATCGCCAGCCAGTTCAACGATCCGGGCGTCACCTGGATGTTCGCCAACCTGTGCCGGCTGCTGCGCGAGAAGCTGGCGCTGCCGCCGGAGCGCTGGACGCCCGAGGTCGACACCTCGCTGAAGGAGCCGCGCGCCACCGTGCTGATCCCCGGCGCGCGCGTGCGCTATCTCGCCGAGATCGCCGAGCAGGGCCGCGGCGTCAACACCGGCATCGAGCGCCAGGCCGAGGCCGCCAGCAAGGCGCAGCACTACTACGAGGCGCTGAAGGACCTCGAGGATCCGCGCCTGCCGAAGCCGTTCGACAGCTACCACGCCGAGGACGTGCACCCCGCCGCCGGCGCGCATCCGGTGCGCGACAGCGACGGCGAAGTCGCCTACTGGGAAACCGCCAACGGCACGCCGAAAGGCGTCGACCGCAGCCTGCTGGTGCTGCGCCAGCGCTACAACGCCGCGCTGAAGGAGCTTTCCACCGAGGCCGTGCACCTGCTGCGCGAGTGGCCGGCGCGCGCCAAGGCGGTCACCGACGAGGTGAACGAATACAAGGTGCGCGACAAGACCATCCGCGTGGAGAACTACCGCGAGTCGCTCAGCCACCAGAAGATCCCCAAGGTGGCGCCGCCGAAGTACCGCGACTGGGGCGACCTGCTCGCGTTCCTGATGCGCGAGAACCTGCCGGGCCACTATCCGTACACCGGCGGCGTGTATCCGTACCGCCGCAGCGGCGAGGATCCGACGCGCATGTTCGCCGGCGAGGGCACGCCCGAGCGCACCAACCGCCGCTTCCATTACCTCAGCCTCGGCCAGCCGGCCGCGCGCCTGTCCACCGCGTTCGACTCGGTCACGCTGTACGGCGAGGACCCGGCCGAGCGCCCGGACATCTACGGCAAGATCGGCAACTCCGGCGTCAGCATCGCCACGCTGGACGACATGAAGAAGCTGTACTCCGGCTTCGACCTGTCCGATCCCACCACCTCGGTGTCGATGACGATCAACGGCCCGGCGCCGATGATCCTTGCCATGTTCATGAACACCGCCGTCGACCAGGCGGTGGAGAAGTACCTGCGCGAGGACGGCAAGCGCTGGGACGCCGCGCACGCCAGGATCGAGGCGCTGTACGCCGGCCGCGCGCGCCCGCGCTACGAAGGCACGCTGCCGGACGGCAACGACGGCCTGGGCCTCGGCCTGCTCGGCGTCAGCGGCGACCAGGTGGTCGACGCCGACACCTACGCGCGCATCAAGGAAGCCACGCTCAAGGTGGTGCGCGGCACGGTGCAGGCCGACATCCTCAAGGAGGACCAGGCGCAGAACACCTGCATCTTCAGCACCGAATTCGCGCTGCGCATGATGGGCGACATCCAGCAGTACTTCGTCGACCACGGCGTGCGCAACTTCTACTCGGTGTCGATCTCCGGCTACCACATCGCCGAAGCCGGCGCCAACCCGATCAGCCAGCTCGCCTTCACGCTCGCCAACGGCTTCACCATCGTCGAGTACTACCTGGCGCGCGGCATGAAGGTGGACGACTTCGCGCCCAACCTGTCGTTCTTCTTCAGTAACGGCATGGACCCGGAGTACACCGTGATCGGCCGCGTCGCGCGGCGCATCTGGGCGCGCGCCATGCGCGAGCGCTACGGCGCCAGCGCGCGCAGCCAGATGCTGAAGTACCACATCCAGACCTCCGGCCGCTCGCTGCACGCGCAGGAGATCCAGTTCAACGACATCCGCACCACGCTGCAGGCGCTGTACGCGCTGTTCGACAACTGCAACAGCCTGCACACCAACGCCTACGACGAGGCCATCACCACGCCCACCGAGGAATCGGTGCGCCGCGCGGTGGCGATCCAGCTGATCATCAACCGCGAGCTCGGCCTCAACTTCAACGAGAACCCGTGGCAGGGCAGCTTCGTGGTCGAGACGCTCACCGACCTGGTCGAGGAGGCCGTGTACAAGGAGTTCGAGGCGATCAGCGAGCGCGGCGGCGTGCTCGGCGCGATGGACACCATGTACCAGCGCGGCAAGATCCAGGAAGAGAGCCTGTACTACGAGCACAAGAAGCACGACGGCTCGCTGCCGCTGATCGGCGTCAACACATTCTTGCCGAAGGAACACGCCGGCGACATCACCACCGCCATCGAGCTGATCCGCTCCACCGAGGCGGAGAAGAAGCAGCAGATCGCCAACGTGCAGGCCTACGGCCAGACCCGCAACCCGCTGGCCCCCGACAGCCTGCGCCGCCTGCAAACCACCGCCCGCGACCGCCGCAACGTGTTCGAGGCGCTGATGGAAGCGGTGAAGTACAACTCGCTGGGGCAGATCAGCCACGCGTTGTACGAAGTCGGCGGCGAGTACCGGCGCAACATGTAACGCCGCTCGCCCGGCGACGCTCGAGTAGCGACGCTTGTCCCCCTCTCCCCACCGGGGAGAGGGATGGGGTGAGGGGGACGCGAAGCGCGCCTCGGAATGCACCGAAGCTCGCTCCGCCGCAGCCCGCTCATCACCCCTCGATCCACGCATAGCTCCGGTATATCGCCGCCCACCCAAGGCCCGCCATCGTGCGGGCCTTCTGGTATATAGAGCAGGAGAACGGACGGGTAGAACCCGTCCCCGTCCAGGGATCAGGGGGAAGCGTGTCGGACGCGCGCGACAAATCCGGGTTGCAGCAGGTGCAGCGGCAAGCGCTGCCGGTCCACTACGCGGCCCTTTCTGCGGCACTCGGCCTGCTGGCGTTCCCCGCCGTGCACGGTTACTTCCTCTGGACCCTTATCCCTGCTGCCATTGCCGCGGTCGCCTATCGCATGATGGCGCGGGCGTCGCGCAAGCGATTTCTCGCCCTGATGTGCGCCAACTTCCTAGTCGGCTGCGTCGTTCGCTTCCTTCCCAATGCAAGCAACGAAGGCGTTGGTGGCCTCAGATTGCTGCTGGTGCCGGTCTGCGTGCTGATCGACGGGGGGCTGCTGTGGTGCCTCTTCAAATCCGAGGTCGCGCGGAGGCTTGGGGTCGACGGTGGCGATACAGGTAGGGCGGAACAGACCGCGGAGCTCACGCCATGATGGTGCTGTAAGGTCGACTCTGACCCCTGTTTTTATTCGTCGGCGGATTCGTGTTGCTACACCGAATGGGCAGCCATTGGGAGTGCGCCAAAGAGAGCCGCGGACCATGCTGCGTTTTTGAGCGACAATCCCATGGGGCAATTACTATGCTCTTCAAGCTCAGCAGACTGCTTGGCGCATCTTTTGTCTTCACGCTCATTGTCACGACGCCGTCAGCAAGCGCAGCGGCACTCCTTGATCCACCCTCTACGCCGATGACGTTTTCGCTCGCGGCGAATGGTGGAAATTGCGATGATTGCGAGTGGATCGCGGCGGAGGGTGTTATCACCTCATCGACACCGATCGATTTCGAAAACGTTCTTCAGAAAATGCATGCCCCTAAGGTCATCGCCTTGAATTCATCGGGTGGAGATTTGGTCGCAGGCATAAAGCTCGGCTTAGTGTTACGAAAGCATGGCTTCACTACATATGTGGCTCACACGTCCCCAACGGGAGACAAAGAATCTTCTTCCTTTAGCGATACGGGGCCTGGTATATGTGCATCGTCTTGCGCTTACGCTTTCTTGGGTGGAATATCCAGACACGTGTTGGATGGTTCGCGATTCGGTGTGCATCAGTTCCGGCCCGCAATGACCTTTGATAGTGAGCCGTCTACAGATGTAATGTCCTCCAGTCAAGTCATTGTTGCTATGCTGTATGCGTACACATCGATGATGGGTGTGGATCCCAAAATTATAGGTTTTGCTTCTACCGTTTCTCCGGACGCCATCCTGTGGCTTGGGAAGAGCGAGCTCTCCGCCTTGAATGTAGATACATCCAAGCCAGCAGCAGGAAAATGGTCATTGATGCCTTCCTCTCATGGAGACGGTTTGGCTGCCTTTTTAGACCAAAGACAGCCGGACACGATTGTGAATGCACATATCGAGATTATGTGCTTTAAGGATCCTGGTTCAGTTCTTATTTATGTTGAAGCGCCCGTCGATGTAAAGCGTAATATTACAGATAGCATCAAATCTATATCGATAAGCCAGCCCTTGATTAGTCATCCTATGCCTGGGCTACAGAATCTCTTGAAGAATTTAGAAGAAAGATCGGTTGTAGTACACACTTTTAAGGCGAAGGTGGTGAACAGCAAGTTGCGCATAATCTTTGCGGTGCGTGGAGACGAGTTATGGTCTTATATGAACCGCAACGGCTGGTTTAGTGTTGACGTTGATCTGCCGAGGTACATGTGGTCTTCAGTCCTGCCCAGCGGGGTTTCTTCGTACAGATTTCCCGCTATGAATGATTCCTCCATCAGAAGACTCTTGGAGAGAAACTGTATAAATTGGCGGACCAACTGAGCCGCGCCTTTAGGAATTGGGGGCGTAGCCAATTAAGTCTGGTGGGAGCGAGAGAGGGTTCTTCGTGCTGGACGAAACGGGTGGCGCAACTGCAGCTTAGCGCTGTCAGGTTGAGCTGGCCCAGCATTGATGCTTCCGGCGACCGCCGGAAACGGCAGGAGCGCACACGTGTCAAAACAAGAGCAGATCAAAGAGCTCGTTAAGGCAAGGCGGCAAACGTTCAAACACTACAAGCGACTCGGGGACTATCCGGGGTTTGAGTGCGACTTCGTCTCCCCGTACTCGAAGGGCGCACACAACCTGAATGCGGAGGTCATGATTCTGCTTCAGGACTGGAGTTCGGATGACGTGCTCGCACGCAGCGAGGGACCGAGTGAGCTCGGTCGTGATCCGAATCTACCCACGAACAAGAACCTGGAGGCCCTGCTGGCGCATTCCCTCGGGATGCAGCTTGCCGAGACCTACGCGACCAACCTGTTTCCCTACATCAAGTTGGGCGGGCTTTCTGCCCGAATCCCCTTCGGGGATCTGGTGTATGCGGCAAAGGCCTTCGCCTTGCCCCAGATCCATATCGTGGCCCCGAAGCTGGTGATCTGCCTCGGCAAGAGCACGTTCAATGCACTCCGGGTCGCTGCACATCACACGCGATGCCGCGACATGGACAGCGCAATCGACTCGCCGTTCGGTATCGATCTTGGAGCGGGGCGGAGCGCGGCCGTCTGGGGGCAGGCGCACCCGGGCGTCCTGGGCCAGAATAATCGCAATCGCAAGCATCCGAGGCGTACGTACGAGGACTGGCGAAAGATGTGCCAGACCCTTGGCCTTGGGCCGCGTGGATGACATGGCGATCGACGTTCTGCGCGCTGCATCCGACGAGCAGGTGATCGACCTGCTCCGCGCCATCGAAGACAAGTTGTACGAAACCGGAACGCTGGTCTCGGTCACAGGAAATCCCGAAGCTGACGTGACCATCGAATTCCGACAGGTGATCGTCGGCGGGAAGCCAGTCGTTGCCCTGGCGGTGCAGGTGACTACCGACCAGCCGTTCGAATCGACCAGCGCGCACTGGGACCCGCTCCGTCATTTCGTGATCGAGAAATACGCCTCGCTCCAGTGCGCCTTGCCCGAACCGGTCCGCGAGCGCCTGCTCGATTGCCCGGGACCACTGGTGCTTGTGAATGGGACGAGGATCAGCTGAGCAGTCCAGTGGGGCGGGGCGCTGCTGTCGAGGGAGGCAACCCAAAGGGGGCTCACCTTGCCCGACGTTGGCGCCTCAACTACCGCGAAAACCTGAGTCCCGCGCCACCACGATCGCCTGCGCGCGGTTGCTGACGCCGAGCTTCTCGAAGATGCGGATCAGGTGGTTGCGCACGGTCTTTTCGCTGAAAATGGTGGTCAGAGTCGACTTTTTCGGGTCTCGTCGGTTTCGGTGATGGGACAGAACAGGCGGCGGAAGTAATTCAGTCGGAGTAGTAAGGCCGCGGATTGCTGGGAGGGTGGGTCGGATGCTGCTTTCGGAACTATTGGTATTGGCTGCTATTGCGGTCGGATTGTTGCCCATTGGGATACTTGCCCTGTGGGTCTGGTGGCACCGTCGCACCGATCGTCGTCGCTCTCCGTTGACCACCGAGTTGCACAATCTTCCTGGTGAGCAGGCTCGACGAGAAGCGGAGCGATTGGCGGAATCAGCAGGTGATCGGTTGATGATTGCCGTGTTGGTGGGTCCGCTCGCGCTGGCCGCATGGGCGCTCCAAAAGATCGACAAGCATCTGCTGCGGTTTGGCCCGGCAGAAATCGCACTGCTCATAATAGTTGTTGCTGTGGCGTGCTGGGCCATTTGGTCTGCCGGAAAGAGGCTGCGCGATCGGTGGAACTATCTGGATGGGATCGCGGCGGAGCGCGCTACCGCTCAGGCACTGATGCCACTGATCTCCAAAGGGTGCGCGATCTATCACGACATACCTACCGGGATGTTCAACCTTGACCACGTGGTGGTGGGGCCTGACGGCGTTTTCATGATTGAAGCGAAGTCGCGGCGGAAGCCAGCGGCGCGCGGCAAGGCAAGCGCGGAGGTCAGGTTCGATGGTAAAACGCTCGAGTTTCCTGGTTGGCGCGAAACGAAGATGCTTGATCAGACACGCGCGCAGACTCGATGGCTGAACGATTACCTGTACCGCAAAACGGGCGAGCGTGTATCCGTCAAACCTGTATTGGCACTACCGGGCTGGTTTGTCAGCAATTCAGTGCTATCACCAGACATGCATGTCATCAATCCAAAGATGTGCAACTTCATGGCTGACAGCAAGGGCAAGCCGCTATCCGAGCCGCAGCGGCGCAGGATCATGGCGGCGATCGAAGAGTGTTACGGCGGCAGCGGTAGTTGAAATTGCGAGGCTTCGTCTGGCTCGTGCTCGAAGTAAAAAAAAGGTAGATCGCGTCCGGCGTTGGGTCCGGCCAAGGCTTCCGCGTCATTACGTAGCCGAGCTTGTTGACGATATGGAATCCGGGTTGCGCGTACCATCTCCCATCACGGCCGCCGCCGGTTTCGAGGATAGTCCAGACGTAGTTGGGTGACTGGTCGCGAACATCTTCGAATGCGAAAAGATCGCCGGATGCCTTGAGGTACGCACCCCAGACCTCATCGAACTCGCGTTCCGAAATGAGGTCTTCATCAGACGGCATGTTTGAGATCCGCAGGAAAGTTGCTCCGAATCTTGCCCTGGCTACAACTCGGGGATGCCAAGACTGGCAAGCAACTTGAATGCTGGGTCGTAATAGGCCGGCGCGCGGCTCGGATCGTCGGCGCTGCCTTCTGGCACCACAATGACCATGCCTTGCCGCGCGCGCGTGAGCAAGACACGGTACGCATTCAGGAGATACCGCTGGCGAACGTCCTTGTGTATACGCTCCCAACGTTTGCCCTTGAAGCTAAAGTGCTCCCATTGGTTGCGGTTGAGGCGCAAGTCGCCGTCCCACACCACGCAGGTCCAGTCGAGTTCCAGCCCTTGCACCTGGAACTCGGTTGCCACATCTTCGAGGTAGTAGGAGGACCGCACGTCTTCCTTGCTTTCGAGGAACCATTGGACGGGGTCGACCTTGACGCGAATGTCGATGGCGTGCGGCTTGAGCCGCTGGGCCTGCGACGAAACGACGATGCCGTAACGTTCGCTACCGCGTGCTTGCTGCCGCAGCCACTCCTTGGCGTGACCAAGATGCCGTGTCAGACGGATCGGGAAGTTCGGCAGCACCTTCGCAAGCGCATCGCGGGCCGATTCAACCTCCAGCGCCAGCAGTAGGTTTACGAATTCAGACACTCGCTCCGATCGGAAGGAGCGCATCGAAGTTGCAAGATGCAGGGCGCCGTCCCAGTGCGTGCGCGAGCTTGAGCGAATGGCCTCCAGTTCGGCATCCGCGTGATATTCGATTTCGCGTAGCCGCGGTGACAGATAGATCTGCCAGCTCTCGAAACGCTTGCGGATGGCGGTGAGCCATTCGCTGATGCCGGCTTCGCCTCGGTTGATTTCTTGGCCACTGCCGACAAGGCATACGACTACGGCCCAGTCGTCGTGTCGGTCCAGGCATGAAATCAGGAAGTCAGGTTCCGATTCGTTGAAGCCAGGCAGGCCCTTTTTGGTCTGCATGAATCGGGCAGTCTCGTGAAGATCCCAGGCGCGCTGGGCTTCATCGAACAGTGCGATGTGTTCGATCGGCGCGTCGGAGCTTGCCAGACAGTCATCGCGGAAGTGATGGACGTTCTGGATGAACTGCTTGACCGCACTCCGAGCTTCGCCAATTCGCAGGCCCTCGCCCGATAGCTTTGCACGTGTCACCTGGTCTCGCGCCAATGCTTCGTGCAACACTTTTACCAACGGGCCGTTGCCGGACAGATACACGCTGTACAGGTTGTCCGACTTGTCGGTGTGCCGATTGGCGATGTCCAATCCGACCAGCGTCTTTCCGGCACCCGGAACACCGGTCACGAAGAAGATGGCTTTTTCGCCGCGCTGACGTGTCCTCGCAATCAGTTCTGCGAGCCGGTTTGCGGTTACCGTCAGGTTCGCGGCGCCAGCATCGCTCCGCGAGATTTCCCCAACAGTATGGCCCGCATACAAAGCCCGGGCGGCCTCCACGATGGTGGGCGTGGGGTGATAGCGACCCTGTTGCCACTGGCCGGGATCGATGCCTCCGGACTGGAAATGTTGCAGCCCGAGCTTGATGGCATCCGTCAGACTTTCGTCATTGCAGCGTAGAGGTATGGGAACGCTGTCCTGATGGTGACCGATTGTGATCCGAAGCGGAGCCGTGGCGGCTTTGGTGGCAACGAGGATCGGCACGATGGGAGCGGTGTGGCTCGCGTCGTGGAAATTTTTCAGATCAAGTGCATAGTCCCAGACTTGGTCAATAGCATCACGCGAGTAATCGCGTGCGCCTACTTTGAATTCGAGAACGAATATGACGTGTTCAAGAACCAGCACCGTGTCGACCCGCAAGCCCAATCGCGGAATGTCGTATTCGAAGAACAAGGCGCCGCGGGCCGCGGCGTACGGGTTGAGCAGCTTCTTCAGGAGCGAGATTTGCTCCAGCCAAGCCACCTTTTGCGACGGGTCAACAGCAAAGCTGGACCAGGTCGTCAACTCACCGACGATGAGTTGCGGATCTTCGGCGAGAAACTGGGCGATTGACGCCCCGTAGCCCCACCGCTTGCGCGATGCCGATCCGACGACATGGTCCACCTGCTCCCCCATTCGTCCAGGGTAACTGAAAGAGGAGAACGAGGGGCAGAGTCGACTTTCCGGCGGGTCGTCGGTGTTGGTGGTGGCGTGTTGGGCGGCCAGCCCGAAGCCGCCGCCTCAACCACCGCGAAACCCTGAATCCCGCGCCACCACGATCGCCTGCGCGCGGTTGCTGACGCCGAGCTTCTCGAAGATGCGGGTCAGGTGGTTGCGCACGGTCTTTTCGCTGATGAACAGCGCCTTGCCGATCTCGGCATTGCCCAGGCCGGCGCAGATGCGTTCGAGGATGGCCCGCTCGCGCTCGGTGAGGGCGTCGAAGCGGGCGTCCTGCGCGCGGGTGCGCACGCCGGTGAAGTCGAGCACGGCGTCCTTGAACGCGTTCCAGGCCGGTTCGTCCTCGAGCAGGATGTGGTTGTGCGAGGACAGCGGCACGTATTGCGCGTGGGGGATGCCGGCGGCGATCTTCTGGCCTTCGCTCGCGGGCACGGCATGGTCCTGGTCCGCGTGCAGCACCAGGGTCGGCACGCGCACCTGGTCGAGGTAAGCCATGACGTTGGCCTGGCCGCGGCTGCGCATCAGCCGCGCCGCCATGGCCGGCGACACCGTGCGGGTGCACAGCTCGTCCATCCAGCGCAGCTGTTCCTCGCTGCCCATGGGAAGGAAGCGATACGTGAACAGTCGGCGGTACAGCGGATTGGGCCGGCCCCAGCCCAGTTCGGTGAACTCCACGCGCGCGTTGCCTTCGCGGACCTGGTCGGGGTCGCCGCGCGCGGCCCAGCCGCGGGCGTAGGCGCCGTAGAGGACCAGGTGCGAGACGCGGTCCGGATGCCGGGCGGCGTATTCGATCGCGGCGCAGGCGCCCTGCGAGATGCCGAGCAGCACGAACGGCCCGTCCGGCTGCGCGGCGGCGACGATGTCCTCGAGATCGGGCAGCCAGGTCGCGGAGGACACGTCGGCCACCTCGCGCTGCGACAGCCCGCAGCCGCGCTCGTCGTAGCGGAGGGTGGTGAAGTGCTCGCTCAGGAAGGTCACCCAGTGGCGCCAGACCGGGCTCTGCCAGTCGTACTCGAGGTGGGTGATCCAGTTCGCGGCCTTGACCAGGGTCGGTCCCGAGCCGCTGGCCGCCCAGGCGAGGCGCACGCCGTCGCGGGTGTTGAGGTAGCGGATGGTCTGGGATGCGGCCGGCACGGTGGGGCTCGCTCGTTACGTGCCGAAACGATAGCAGAGCGGGACATTGGTCACCGTCCGAACGCCGCCGGGGCGCGCCGTCGGGACATCGCTCCCATGTCGGCGCGCGGGCCGGCCCGGAACACTGTCTCCACGCGCCCGGACGGTCCGGCGCGCCTTACGGAGACCTCCCCATGCAAGCTGCCACTGCCGTCCGGTCCATCGATGCGGCCCCGTCCAAACCATTGCATGACGACCGCTACGCCCGCTGCATCGCCACCTCCAAGCGCGTGCGCTGGGACATCGATGCCGACGTGATCCAGGGCCGGACGTTCGAGACCGGCAAGAAGTTCCTGCCCGATGCGCTGTCGCTGGCCAACGAGCTGGAATTCCTCGACGCCGCCGGCCAGCGCTTCCTCAGCCAGGTGCAGGGCCGTACCTACGCCAACATCTTCGGCCTGGTGGAACGCTACATCAACGCCAAGATCATGGAGATCAGCCGCGACTACGCGCTCGGCGACCAGGTGGCGCTGGAGGCGCTGATCCGTTTCAGCGACGAGGAGCTCAAGCACCAGGAGCTGTTCCGGCGCATCGAGGCGCTGGTGGCGCGCGACATGCCGGCCGGCTACAAGATCGTGGTCGATCCCAACGACGTCGCCCGGGTCGTGCTCAGCAAGTCCACGTGGGCGGTGCTGGGCCTGACCTGCCACATCGAGCTGTTCACCCAGCAGCACTACAAGCAGAGCATCCAGCCGCAGGAGGATGCGTCGGAGCTGTACCGCGACGTGTTCCTGTTCCACTGGAAGGAGGAATCGCAGCACGCCATCCTCGACGAACTGGAATGGCGCCGCGAGGACGCGCGTCTCGGCAAGGCCGAGCGCGACGCGGCGGTGGAAGACCTGATCGCGCTGGTCGGGGCGGTGGACGGCATCCTGCAGGCGCAGGCCGGCGCCGACGCCGACTACTTCCTGGCCAACGCCGGCCGCGACTTCTCGCCGACGGAACAGGCGCGCGTGCGCGAGCTGATCCTGAAGGCCTACCGCTGGCAGTACATCGTCTCCGGCGTGCAGGGCCCGCGCTTCATCGGCATCCTCGCCGAGCTGACCGACACCGAGCAGCTGGAGCGCATCACCCAGGCGCTGACGCCGCTGATGTCGGCGGTGCCGGCGCAGGCCGCGTAAGCGGGAACGGCGCCCTCGCCGCGGTGCGTGGCGGGGGCGTCGTCGTTGTCGACCGGGCAGGCTTTGTCGCGACCAGCAGATGGCCGTGATCGACCATCCGCACCTAGGCGTGCAACGCGCAGACCCTGTCGAGCAGCCCGCGTAGGGCGGGAGCATCCCGCCTGTCGAGATGAGGTAGCGGTGTGCCTCGAAACAGGGGTTCAAAACAGGCGAAACAGGGGTCAGCCCGCGTAGGGCGGGAGCATCCCGCCTGTCGAGATGAGGTAACGGTATGCCTCGAAACAGGGGGCCGAAAAAGGCGGGCAGAGTGCCCTTTCTGAAGTGACCGCGGTTGTCCGCTGGCACGAATAGGGGCGCATGGACCGAGCTGTGCTCATGCCGCTTCGAGTCGCTGCCGCACGTCGACGATCGCCTTGCGTATCCGGTCCGGAACGGGCCCGTCCTTGTGGTGGAGCATGACCAGGCGCCCTAGGGCGCGCGTCATTCCCACATACAGGAGCTTGGCCTCTTTCAGGATGGTGTCCGAGTCCTGGGGTCCGCGGGCCGCGATGTCGCAAACGCCCGGGATGAACACCGTGTCGAACTCGAGGCCCTTGCTGGAGTGGATCGTCATGACCTTGACGGTCGGGGCGCCGGCGAAGAGTTGCCGTTTGGCGTCGCCTTCCGCCAAGGTGCAGGGGATTCTGGCTTTGACGAGTTCGGTCGCAACCTGGCGCGCGCTACCGCTGAATCGACATAGCACGCCGAAATCGTCGGGGCTTGCGCCGTCGTCCATCGCAGACCGGATCCTGGCACCGATCGTGGCCGCTTCGTCGTTGCTGTTTCTGCAGCACAGCAGCTCGGGAAGCGGTCCCCGGCGGCCGGCGCTTTCCGGCTCGATCAGGGGAATGTGGTCCTCGTCGCTGTCGTGCGCGGCGATCACCTCCTGGGCGAATGCCTTGGCGGTCGCCAGGACTTCGAGCGAGTTCCGGTAGTTCAGCCTGAGGATGGTGGTGCGCCCCTGGGCCTGGATTCCCACGCTGGCGAAGGTGAATTTCCTTCGCGCGCCGTCGTCGTAAATGCTCTGTGCATCGTCGTACAGCAGAAGCAGGGAATTGGACTGGGAATCGACCATCTGCGTCACGAGGCGCAGCCATTCGGGCTCGAAGTCGTGGCCTTCGTCGATCAGGACGGCGGCGTACTGGCCGCGTGGGATGGCCCTGCTCTCGACGCCGGCAATGACCGCGGAAACCAGCGCTTCCACGTAGTCGTCCGCGCTTCCGAGGTTGCGGGGCTTCGGCACGGCATACGTCTCGAGCTGCCGGCTGCACCAGCCGTGGAAGTGGGCGACCGTCACTTTTTCGGAGACGCCATGGACATCGACCAGCCGTTCCAGCCGCGCCGCGAGGGTCTTGTTGTAGCAAAGCACCAGGATCGGCTTGGCATATCGCTTCGCCAGTTCCACGCAGCGGTAGCCCAGGATCATCGTCTTGCCCGACCCGGCGACACCGTGAATCACGCGGTGGCCATCCCCAAGCGACCGGGCGAGCTGTTCCTGCTGCAGGTCCATCACGCGTATCAGGTCGGGAATGCGGGTGAGCGCATCGCCGCCGTCCTTGGGCGGCTCGAATATCGATCCCTGCTCGGGGATGCGTATTTCGGGGAAGAGGTTCCAGCGGAAGCGGTCGATCTGCGGCAGGGTGAGGTGGCACGGGAACGGCATCATGAACATGTCCCAGAGGCGTTTCTGGAACTCTTCATGATCGACCGACTCGGCCATCTCGTCTTTGCAGATCACCCCGTTTTGCGGGATAAAGTTCTCGAGTTGCGCCTCGTCGAACTGTGCCCGCGTGATGTTCGTGAGGACGACGCCCCAGCCCCAGGGCATGATGAGCTTGCCGGCGCGGCGGTGAGCCTCGGGATGGCGTAGCGCGGGGTCGCGCTCCAGCAGCGTCTTGACCTCCATCGCGTATTCGCGTGCCTGGCGGGCGGGATTGGCAACGACGGCGCGGCCGCGTTCCGTATGCAGGGTTGCGCTGTTCGGATCCATCTCCGCGATGGATTCGAGTTTCCAGTCCTTGACTTCGAGTATCAGGAAGCCGCGGCTCGGGTGGAAAACCACGAAGTCGGGGTGCCGCTGGCGGGGGCCGACGGGAACGTCGTACCAGCACAGATAGTCTGCGTCGAGTTTGTCTTCGAGCCTGGATGCGAGTCGCTTTTCGCCCGGGGTCATCCTGGGCAGGCAGGCATTGCGGTTCGGAATCAGCTTCCCCATCGCCTCGATTTCCCTGGCGGCGGCGTGCCTTCGGCTCGTCGCATGGAAGATACCCGCATTCGCTCGAATAGGCACACGGCGCCGCTCCGGAAACAGGGGTCAGAGCGCCCTTTCTGGTGCGCTGCCCGCCAAGACCGACCTCTCCTACTGGGTGGAGCTGATGGAGGCGGGGGAAGCGCTGTGTCCGGTTTGGCTGGAGAGGGGTACCCGACGAGACTCGCCGAAAAAGCTACTCGGCTCCCTGTTTTTGGCCCCCTGTCTTTGCCACCCGTCGCACTCGTTCAGTCAGCCTGTTCCTTGCTTTTGTCACGCTGTTCGATGGTGATTTGGTGTGTGCTACTTTGCCCATACACCTGGGGATCGCCATGAACACTTCGACCATCACACCGCCCGGAAAGGAAAGGCTGCCCTTGGCGGCCGTGATCATCGCAATTTTCGTTGTCTCGTGGATCGGCACCGTTCCGCAGGTCATGGCGTCGTGGGTGGGCGCGAAGGCGGTGCCGGGCTATATCAAGCTGCTGCAGATCTTCATCCTCGCGCCGGGCATCGTGGCCGTGTGGGCCGCCTGGATGAACGGCGGACGCGCGGGTTTGCGGCAACTGCTGGGGCGCGTGGTCCGCTGGCGCGCGGCCTGGTGGATCTACGCCGCCGTCCTGCTCGGTCCGCCGGCCGTGGTGCTGGCCTCGGTGCTGATGAGCAACGCGCTCGGCTTCACTGCGCTGGCGCTGCCCGGTCCGGCAAAGGCGCTGGCCACGTTCGCGCCGACGTTCCTCGTGTACCTGCTCCTCAACACCGAGGAACTCGCCTGGCGCGGTTACGTGCTGCCGCGCATGCAGTCGCGCTGGAGCCCGTTGGTCGCGGCGCTGGTGCTGGGTGTGATCTGGACGCTGTTCCACATGCCGTATTTCTTCATGAAGGGCGGACACCCCGGCGGCTTCACCCCCTTGCTGTTCCTGTTGATGCTGCTTCCGTTCTCGGTGCTGCTGACGCGCACCTTCAACGCCACCGCCGGCAGCGTGTTGCTGCCGCATCTGTTGCACCAGTCGATCAACAGCTGGGGCGAGTCGCTGCCCTTCCTGCCGCGCTTTGCGCACAGCCTGGCGCCGCTCACGATCAGCGTGGCGATCCTGATCGTGCTGTCCGCCCTGGTGGCGGTGGTCCGCCCGCCGATGTGGCTGAAGCCCGCGTAGGGCGGGAGCATCCCGCCTGTCGAGGTGAGGTAGCGGTATGCCTCGAAACAGGGGGCCGAAACTGGGGGCAGAGCCGCTCCGCGACGGACTGAACCGTCCCGGGAATCCCGAAGGCCGTTTGGTTTGGGCAACGACAAGGGGTCCAACCCGGCCCCGTTCGACGGCTACAATCGACGGTCGCCCGCCTCATGGCCCGCCAGCCCCATGACACGCCCCCACATCGCCGAACCCGTCGTCATGCTGGCGACCGTGGTGCAGTGGCTGGTGCTTTCGATCCTGACGGGGGCGGTCGTCGGCGTCGGCTGCAGCGCTTTTCTTCGCGTCCTGTTCGCCACCGAGGGCCACGTCTATGCAGCGCCGTGGTGGCTGCAGGCGAGCCTGCTGCTGGCCGGCGGGCTCGCCAACGGGCTGTTGCTGCACTATGGCTATCGCCTGGGCCGCAGCGGTTTGCAGGACTCGCCGATCGTCGCGGTCAACGAGCAGCACGGCAAGATGCCGTTTCGCACCCTGTGGGTGAAGCCGGCGGCGGCGCTGATCACGCTGGGTTGCGGCGGTTCGGCCGGCAAGGAAGGTCCGTGTTCCCACATCGGCGCCAGCCTGGCGGCCGGCATCGGCCGCACGCTGCGGCTCAATTCCGAGTTGCGCAAGCGGCTGGTGGCTTGTGGCGTCAGCGCCGGCTTCGCCAGCGTGTTCGGCACTCCGATCGCGGGTGCGATCTACGGCGTGGAGATGCTGGCGATCGGCCGCATCCGCCACGATTTCCTGTTCCCCGGCATCGTCGCCGGCGTTACCGCATTCGAGGTCAGCAAGTCGCTGGGCGTGCCGTATCCCGTCTACCGGGTCGACTTCGCCGGCGACTTCACGCAATGGCTGTTCCTGAAGACCGTGCTGATCGGGATCCTGTGCGGGGCCGCGGCGTGGGTGTTCGTCGAATTGCTGCAGGCGGCGAAGCGGCTGTTCGGCATGTTTCGCGACCGTCATGCGCTGTGGCCGCCGCTCGTGCCGCTGCTGGGCGGCGCGGTGCTGGCGGTGCTGATCCTGATCGTTCCGACCGACTATCTCGGCTTGAGCCTGCCGATGATGGAGGGCGCCTTGCACGGGCAGCCGATGCCGTATCCCGGCTTCCTGTGGAAGGCGCTGCTGGTGGCGATCACGCTGGGGTCGGGTTTCTACGGCGGCATCGTCACGCCGCAGTTCGTGATCGGCGCGGTGCTGGGCGGCGCGTTCGCGCACCTGTTCGGCCTGGCGCCCGCGCAGGGCGCGGCGGTGGGGCTTACCGCGGTGGTGGCGTCGGCCTCCAACGCGCCGATCGCGGCGATCCTGATGGGCGTGGAACTGTTCGGCGCCGGTTCGTTGCTGCATGTCGCCGGCGCCTGCGTGGCCGCCTATCTCGTCATCGGCCACCGCAGCGTGTATCCCGCGCAGCAGATCGCCTACACCAAGTCGTCGTGGATCTTCGCCCGCACCGACCTGCCGGTCGGGGAGGAAAAGGTGCGGTTGTCCTACGGCCTGCTGCGGTGGTGGAATCGCCGCAGGCGCGGCGCGAAACGCTGACGCTGCGGTGTCGACCATGAAGGCCCCGGCCGGCATCCATTCCGGCGAAATTCTTCCGGCGGCGAGCATCGGCGAGCATGCCCTTGCACGGCGCGGTTTCCCGCATGGAGCGGATGCAGCCTGATTTCCCGAGCAGAGACGATGACCCAACCGACTTATCCGATCGGAACGCCCGGACAACCCTGGGGCATGGCTGAAAAGGCCGAATGGCGCAGCCGCCAGCGCAAGCGGCGCAGCTACGCCGACGACGTGCTGTCGGTCGTCGAGCGGCTGCGCGCCGGCTACGACGTGGAGCCGTACGGCGAGCTGGACTACGCGCCGGACGGCAGGTATCCGCTGCTCGCGATCCGCAGCCGCGGCTGGCGCGACGAATTGCCGGTCGCGCTGGTGACGGGCGGCGTGCACGGCTACGAGACCAGCGGCGTGCACGGCGCGCTGCGGTTTGTCGAGCGGCACGCGGCGGACTATGCGGGGCGGGTCAACCTGCTGGTGGCGCCGTGCGTCAGCCCGTGGGCCTACGAACGCATCCACCGCTGGAACGTGCACGCGCTCGATCCGAACCGCTCGTTCCGCGAGGACAGCCCGGCGGCGGAATCGGCCGCGCTGATGCGCCTGGTCGCGCCGCTGCGCGAGCGCGTGCTGGTGCACATCGACCTGCACGAGACCACCGACAGCGACGAGTCCGAGTTCCGCCCGGCGCTGGCCGCGCGCGACGGCAAGCCGTTCGAGCCGGGCGAGATCCCCGACGGCTTCTACCTGGTCGACGACACCGAGCATCCGCAGCCGGAGTTCCAGCAGGCGGTGATCGCGGCGGTGGCGAAGGTCACGCACATCGCGCCGGCCGACCGCAACGGCGAGATCATCGGCTCGCCCGTGGTCGCGCCGGGCGTGATCCGCTACGCGCTGCGCGAGCTGGGCCTGTGCGCCGGCATCACCCGCGCGCGCTACAAGACCACCACCGAGGTCTACCCCGACAGTCCGCGCGCCACGCCCGAACAGTGCAACGCCGCGCAGGTGGCGGCGGTGTGCGCGGCGATCGAGTTTGCGCTGGCGCAGCGCTAGGGATGCCCTGATCAATTCCGTGCAGGGGTCACCGGCGCTGTCTGCGCGCAGGTCGCAGGCGCGTCGGCGAAGGCAGACTGGCCGTCTGTCGAGCCATTGATCGGGGTATCCCCAGGGGCGCCGATCCGCTTCGGTTCGCCGGAAGCGAACCCGGCCGCCGCAGGGACTTCCCGGGTGGTCGACGCCCTGCGGCAAAGGGGCGACGGCTTTCGCGCCGTCAACGGCGTTCCGGGGAGAGGCATCATGTTGGCGAAGACGCTTGCGGCTGCTGGCCGTCGTCGTCGGCATCGCCGCGACCGATCGCTTGCTGTTGCGGCGGCTGCGCCGGATCGCATCCGGCCTCGGCCCGACGACCGCCGCCGTTGCGCGCATCGGTCGCTCTGTCGCGCGCGCCGCCATCTCATGGGCCGGCCTCAGGGTCGGTGACGGGCATTGTGCCCGTGGAACCGCCGCGGATTCATGCGACCCGGCGCGCGGCAGGCCGGGTCGGGTTCACGCCCCGTCGGGACGCGACCTGCGATCGGTGCGCGCGGCGGCCGGTTCGGCCGTGCGCGGGAAACGGTCCCGCTTCGCGCCCGGCGCGCTGGCCTCGATGCGCAGCAGTTCATACTGCGCCGCCACGGCTTCGGCGAGCGCCTGTCGCAGCAATGGCACCGCGGCGGCCGGCAACTGGTCGGCGTGGTTCAGGCTGTCGCGGTAGATGCGTTCGTAGTGCTCGGCGGGGTTCACGCGCATGACGAGTTCCACGTGCCAGTCGCCGTCCGGCGCGGTGAACGGTTGCCGGAAATCGCGCGCTTCGCCGGCTGCGATGCGGGTATCCGCGATTTCCCGCGTGAGCCCGGTATCGACGCTCCAGCCGATGGTCCCGCGACCCAGCTCGCGGGTGCTGCCGTCTTCGTGCAGGTAAAACACCAACTCGACCTTGGGCACCATGTAGGTGGGGAAGTGGTGGCCGGCGCCGCTGTTGCGAATGACCGCCCGCGCCTCGTAGCGGCCGCCGCCGAGGGCATTCACCCGCAGCGACGCGTCGATCGCCCGGCGTGTCATCTGCGGATCCCGGATGCCGCGCCAGAGGTGCTGGCGCTCCGGCATGTGGCAGGACTGGCAGGTCTGCCTGCCGTCGCCCGCGCCGGCGTAAGGGCTGGCAAGCCATTGCCGGTAGGTGTCTTCCAGCAATTTGCCCGCGATGCGCGGACCGTCGTCCGGGAACTGGTGGCAGTGCGAGCAGAAGCGGCTGTCCTCGAAGGCGGCGGAGGCGGTGAAGCCGCCGTGCGGCGCGCCAGCGGCGGCCGCGCCGCGCGACGGCGGACCGTAGCGACGGTGGCCGCGCACATGGCATGCCGCGCACACGAGGCCCTGGTGTCCCAGCCCGGCTTCCACATACTCGGGCAGCGGCTGCGTCGGCGCGTCGGCCCAGTGGTGTTCCAGCGCCAGCAGCGCTCCCTGCTCGGCCAGCGGCGCGTGGCAGCGCAGGCAGCCGTCGTCCCGGTCCATCAGCTCGAGCTGCCAGAGCAGGCCCGCTCCGACCGACCTGCCGTGCAGGCTGGTGCGCCAGCTCGCCCACTGCTGCGCATGGCATTGCCCGCATGCGTCCGGATCGAGCGAGGCTTCCAGCGGCGAAAACGCCGCCGGCGGCGGGCCTTGCGGCGGCAGCGGCTCGGCCCAGTGGCGCTGCAGGAATGCGTCGACCGTCGGCTCCGGCCGTTGGCTGCAGCCCGCCAGCGCTCCGAGCAGCAGGCCCACGCCCAGTACAGTTCGCAGCGAACCTTCGAGGAGCCTGGGCATCTCGGCCGCTACCGCGGCTCAGCAGCGCGGAACCACGCCGCTGTAGCTGTCCAGCGGCACGGCCGTGGCCGTGTCGCCCACGGATTGCCGGTAAACCCCCGGGCCGTATTGCGCGATCAGGTCGGCCTTGTACGCGTTGAAGAAGCGGCCGATCAGCTCGGAGCCCGCGATGCCGGTGGCGGACAGACTGTCGTCCGACGGATCGTGTTGCAGCCGCACGGCCACCAGCGGCTGTTCGGCGGGGCCGCTGACTTTGCGTGCGCCGGCGGAAGGGTCGAACACGCTGCCGTGCGCGCAGCAGACGATCATGCCGGGCTTGCCCGCGAGCTCGCTGCCCTCGGCCGCGTAGCGGATGACGCTCGTCGCCCGGTTCGGGTAGCTCAACTGGTGGGTGCAGATGGCGACGTAGGAAACGAGACGGCCGGATGTCCCCGCGCCGCCCGGCCGCGCATGCCTGCCGTCGTCGGCGCCTGCCTTGCCGAGATTGATCAGGAAGCAGGGCACGCCGTTGAAGGGGTAATGGAACAGATAGGCCTGGTCGGTAGCGAGCTCGGACGCCTTCAGCGGGGCGCCTTGCGCGTCGACCAGTTTGGCCCCGGGATAGTCCTGGATGCCATCGGCCAGGGACGGTTGCGTGCCAGCGGCGAGAGCGGCCACGGCGCCCGCACAGATTTCGACGAATTGGCGACGGTCCATGCGGGCCTCCCCGTGGCAACCGCGGCCCGGGGCCGCGGCGAGCTTTCACGCCTCGAACATGTCGCGATAGATGCCGCGCGCCCACTCCAGGGTGGCCTGGCCTCTGGCCGCATCGCGTTTCTCGAAGGTCCTGGTGTCCTTGGAGAAACCGGTGATCTCGTCCTTCGCCGCGTCGTAGTCGTAACCGGCATCGACGCTGATGGCCTCCATCGGCGCCGCGTTGACCATGGAATAGCAGATGGTCCGCGGGGCGGCCCAGACCGGCTCCTTGCCCTGCGCGCGCGCCGCCAGCATCCTGGCCACGTGGTGGCCCTCGGTGTTGGAGGTGTTGGCGCTCTTGGAGTAGGGCTGCGGGCGCGAATCGCCGGTCACGTACACGCGGAGGTCGCCGGCGACATTGTAGAAGCGCGTATCGACGTTGGCTTCCTTCTGATTGCTCTTGCTCGGCGGCGCCATCAACCCGAGTTTCTCGATGAGCGTCGAGGCGCGCACGTTGGCGTAGATCGCTGCGTCGTCGAAGGGGATGGCATCGAACTCGGTGTGGACGAGTTTCTTGCCGACATCCACGCCGGTGACGGGCGAGGACGGCCTCCACTCGATGATGTCCTTGTAGAGCTCGTCGAAGGCGGCGTGGAAGCCGGCCTGCTTGATGGTGATCTCGGGGTTGGCATCCAGCACCAGCACCTTGCCCTTGAGCTTGTTCCGCTTGATGACCGAAGCGATCATGCAGGCCCGCTCGTAGGGCGCCGGCAGGCAGCGGTAGTTGCCGGAAGGCACGGTCTGCAGGAACACGCCGCCCTCGAATTCCCGCACCTTGCGGTGGATGGAAACGTGCTCGGTGGGCGACACGAAGCCGCCCGGGTAGGTCTGGCGCAGGGCCGCGACCGCCTCGGGATCCTTCACCCCGATCTTCTCGTAGTCGTAGGAGATGCCCGGCGCGAGCACGAGGAAGTCGTAGTCGATCTCGCCTTCGCTGGTAATGAGCTTGCGGCCCGCGCGATCGAGCCCGGTGACGGTGGCGTTGAAGTAGATGTAGTCGTTGTTTTTCGCCGCGTCCAGGAAGCTGTGGTCGGCGAGGAATTCCAGATTGATCAGCCCCGCGTACCACAGGTTGCTGGAAAAGCAGGACGAGTACATGTCGCGCTTTTCCACCAGCACCACGTCGAATTTCGGGTACTCCCGCTTTGCGTACTTGGCGATGGTGAGGCCGGAAGTCCCGCCGCCGACCACCACCAGGCGCGGCCCCTTGGCCTTGGGCAGGGAAGCCTTCGCGCCGGAGGCGACCGCGGCGGATCCGGACGGGCCGGCGATGGCCGCGCCGGTCGCACCCGCGGCGGCGCCGACCGTCCCTGCGGCCAGTGCCGCGCCGCCCAGTTTCAGGAAATTGCGCCTGCTCTGATCGTGGTTCACTGGATGTCCTCCCTCGTGGCTGACAGAAGCGGGCGTTGCCCGGTGCGCGCGACCCGAATCGCGGCGGCCGAGGCGACGGGGCGGCTCCGGCGGCCCGGGCCGAACGATTTCTCCACGAGCGGAGTCGCCCTTGCCGCCGACTTGTCCGAAGCTTGCCGAACGATACCGCATTCCGGTTTTGACCGGATCGGAATGACGGTGGCCGCGGTCTTCGCCGTTTCGCTGGCGGGATTCGCGAGGATCGGCCGGCGCACGCGCTGCTTCCCGCCGTGGCGGCTCGGCTGCAGGTTGGTGAAGTGAATCGCGCTCTCGTCGCGAGGCTGCTTTGCTCGCCCGACCCGTGCGCGGAGCCGATGGGCAAGCTTCCGCCCGGAGACCGCCGCGTCCTGGACGCCGCGCTCCCGCCGATCCGCGCGGCGCGCGTGGGCCGGGCCGGGAGCGTCGGTTCGGTTTGTGGAAGGCCTGGTCATCGCCCTGGTGCTGAAGGCTCTGCTCGACCTGGATTTGCACGGGGGCCGAGGCTCGTGCGCGGGCGCGCGCGGCGGGCGAGGCGGGAAGGCAAGGCAGCACGCCCGCGTTCGTTTGGCGCAAACGACCGCGCAACCCGCGCTGCGCTATCTTTGGCAACCCCGCCAATGCAGGAGACCGCCATGGCCACCGGCTGGGCCGGCGACGGCGCCGTGCAGGACCAGATCGACGCGACCGTGAACGACGCGATCGCGCGCGCACGCAGCAAGCTCGCGCGCGGTCCGAGCCTGTCGCACTGCGAGGAATGCGACGCCCCAATCCCGGAGGCGCGGCGCAAGGCCGTGCCCGGCGTGCGCCTGTGCGTGCGCTGCCAGGAAGCGGCCGACAAGGCGGACGTGGTGCACAGCGGCTACAACCGCCGCGGCAGCAAGGACAGCCAGTTGCGCTGAATGGGGCCGGCGCCGAAGTGCGCGCCACGGCGCGCGGCGCCGGTTCGCATTCCTCGATCCGTTTTCGTCCACGCGTCGGCGTGGAGCCGCCGCGTGGCCCGCAATCGGGCGGACGACAGGCCGCACCGGCGTGCGCGGGAGGGTGGGTCACAGTGACTTTCGGCCGGAGCCGCGGAAGGGACGGCCTACTAGTATCAGGTTCGTCATAGTGGCGCGACTGCCCCAGGAGGATCCGTGAACGCCCATGCCCGAACCGTCCGCCCCGACGGCACGCGCCGCTGCCGCACGCGGCTGATCGCCGTTGCCCTGCTTGTTGCGCAGGCGACGTTGCTGCCGGCGTGGGGCCGCGCTGCGGAAGCGATGATTGTCGGCACCCCGCACCTCGGCCAGTTGCGGCCGGCGCCGAGCGCGGAACAGCGCCAGCTCGTGATCGACCGTCTGGCGAAGTTCGCGCCCACCCTGGTTTGCGTCGAGGCCATGCCCGGCGACCGCGTGAAGCCGTTCGTCGCCGACCCGGGCCGCTACGGCGAGTTGCTCGGCACCTTCGCCATGGACGCGGTGCGGCTGGCGCCCGAGCAGCAGGTGCGCTGGTCGGTCGATGCGGACGCGGCGCTGCGCGCCGCGCGCGAGCTGGAGCGCCGGCCGGGCGAACTCGACCTGCCGGCGCGCGGCCGGTTGATCGGGCTGCAACTGGCCGGCTACGAGCCCTGGTCGGCGCTGCTGAACTGGAGTTACCTCAACGATGCCCAGCAGGCCGAGGCGGGAGAGGGCCTTGGCCGCCAGGCCGTCGAGCGCCTGCGCACACTGTCGGCGTCCGCCAACGAGATCGTTTCGTTGGCGATTCCGCTGGCCAGGCGGCAGGGGCACCGGCGCCTGTGCATGGTGGATAGCTTCGCCGACGAGCTTGCGGTGCAGCCGCTGGAGGAGGATCTGCTGCCGATCCTCCAGGACGCGGCCGTCGCGCGCGGGATCGAGGCGTTCAATGCTCGGCAAGCGGCGCACTGGCATGCCGACCGCAACGACGGCCTGTCGGTGCTGATGCGCTGGGTCAATTCCGACGAATTCGCCGTGCTGGATCGCCGTGCGCAGTGGGACGTCTTCGACGGCGCCGCCATCGCGCACGACGCCGGAAAACGCCGGCTGGCGCTCTGGCACGCACGCAACGCCGACATCGCGGCCTATCTGTACCGCGCACTCGCCAGCGACGAAGGCGCGCGCACGGTGCTGCTGATCGGCGCCTCGCACCGACCTTTCATCGAGCGGGCGCTGCGGGCGCAGCCGTGGATCGAGGTGCGGCCCGCCGCGGAGCGGCTCGCGCCGTGAATGACGCCGGGGCGCGGGACGCTTTCCGTCTGCGCCCCGGCCCGCCGATCCCGGCCGGGGCGCGCGAACCGGCAGGACCTGCGCTGCGTCGTTGGGCGCGCGCGCCGGCCGCGACGGGCTGCTGTCCGCCCTGCGCGCGCCGCTGTCGCAGCGGGGCGAGGACGCCGGCGCGGTGATCGACCTGCGGGCGGCGCAGGGCGAACGCGGCACGGTCGCCAGCGCATCGCTGCGCTACTTCGGCTGCGTGATCGGCGGCAGCCATCCGGTGGCGCTCGCCGCCGGCCTGCTCACGTCGGCGTGGGACCGGAGCGCGGGCATCCATGCGGCCTCGCCGCTGCTGGCGGCGGTGGCGGAGGAGGTCGCCGGCGAATGGCTGCCGGAATTGTTCGACCCGCCGCGCGCATCGGACGGTTGCGCTGCGCCTCCGTTTCCTTGACATGCCGCAATGCGACGCGCGCCCGCGAAGGCATATTCGCCGCAGCGGCATCCGCCGCCCGCGCGGAGAATCCTTTCATGGCTGGCCTGGCAGACAATGGAACACGCGGCGAGATGGCCGAGACGGTTCGCGTCGCGGCCGACAAACTGACCCGGGACTTGTCGAGAACGGCGCGCGAGGCGCAGGCGGCGGCCGCCGAGTTCGCTTCGAAGGTCCAATACTCGACGGGCGAGCTGGGCGAGCGGACGCGCGAGTTCGGCGAGCGCGCCATCAGGCGCGTGCGCAACGCCACCGACGACGTGCGGGAAAACATGCGCGAGCATCCCGTCGCCTGGATCGCCGCGGCAGTGGGCGCTGCGGCAATGATCGGGCTCCTGCTGGCGCGCAGGCGCTGAAGCCTGCGGGCGTCGCGCCGGCTCGCGCCTGCCGTGGCGCACCGCGCATGCCGCAGCGACCGCCTGTCGGCCGGTCCACCGATCGCCGACCCTGACCCCGATCAATACCGCCCTTGCCCGCGTCCGCACGATGGAGTCCCGTGCGACGAGAGGCGTGTCATGGCGGCTTACGCTGGCAGCATCAGGAAACTCGCGAAGAACAACGGCGATTTCCGCCGCGAGATCGTCACCAACAAGCACAGCCAGGTGGTGCTGATGTGCCTGCGGCCCGGCGAGGACATCGGCGAGGAAACCCACGCCGACGTCGATCAGGTGCTGATCCTGGTTGAGGGCGAGGGCGCGGCGGTGCTGGACGGAGGTCGTCGCGAGGTGGAGAAAGGATCGATGGTGGTCGTGCCCGCAGGCACGCGCCACAACCTGATCAACACCGGCGACGAGCCCCTGCATCTGTATACGATCTACGCGCCGCCGCAGCATGCGCCGGGCACGGTGCACGCGACGCGGGCAGAGGCGATGGCCGCCGAAGCGGCGCATGAGGCGTAGACGCGCGCACGAAGACGGTGCGAACGGCAGTCGGGCGCATGACGTCCGCTTCGCGCGGTTTTCCGGGGCTTGCCGTGCCTGGCGTCGCCGCGCGGCGCGACCGCCGCGCGGCGGTCGCGATCAAAGGGTGGCGTGTCCCGACTCCGCCCCGAGGCGTCTCAGGGCCAGGCCGAACGCGATCGCGGTCGCGCCCTGGAAGGCGAGGTCCAGGACCAGGATCATGCCGAGCAGCCACAGCGTGTTCTGCGGCCAGCCGGCGATGAAGACGACGCCGACGACGGCGGAAATCACGCCCGACGCAGCGATCCAGCCCCAGCCGCGAAGCGGGCGCAGCGAGGTGCTCCACCAGGCGCGCATGATGCCGGAGGCGATCAGCGCGAACGCGAGCAGCAGGGTGAGCGTCGCGGCGGCCAGCAACGGATTGGCGAATGCGAAGATGCCGGCGGCGCCGTACAGCAGGCCGGCCAGCAGCCAGGCGACGACCCCGCCCCAGTGGCGTACCTGGAAGGCGTGCGCGATCTGCGCCAGCGCCCCGACCAGCATCAGGATGCCGACCATGTACACCGACGCCACGGTTGCGGCGTACAGGTTCATGCCCGCCACCACGGCGAGGACCAGCAGCACGACGCCGAGTGCCACGTACCATCCCCATTGCGCACGCATGCTGCGCTCGGCCGCTTCCGGGGGAAATCCTGCGATTGTCCTGGCCATCTGAGCCACCTGTCGATGAAGCACGCCGCAAGATCGGCGATGCGCGTTCGGCACGCTATGGCCCGTATCGCGGCGCAATGTTGATGTGTATCAAGGGCGGGGCCGGAGCGGGCTCGTTCCGTCGTGCGCGTTACGGAAACTTCACGCTGCGGGAAAACAAAGCACGCGAAACCCGGATCGGCGTGCGCTTGCCGCGATGCGCCCGGCCTTGCCCGGCACGCCGCTGAAGTTGGCATGGGTTGAGCGCTTGCAGGCTCGCTTTGGTGCGGCAGGGCGGCGCTCGGGCCCGATGCCGGGGCGCGCTGTACCGCCGGTTCGACCCCGCTGCATACTTGGCGGGACTTCGACCCAGGGACTCGCCGCCATGCTGACCGGGACATTCGATCCCCTGCTCGAGCGGGCCCGCGCCCATGCTTCCGAGTACCTGCGCCATCTGCCCGAACGGCACGTCGGCGCGCGCGCCGGCCGCGACGAGCTGCTGTCCGCCCTGCGCGCGCCGCTGTCGCAGCGGGGCGAGGACGGCGGCGCGGTGATCGACCTGCTGGCGGCGCAGGGCGAACGCGGCACGGTCGCCAGCGCATCGCCGCGCTACTTCGGCTTCGTGATCGGCGGCAGCCATCCGGTGGCGCTCGCCGCCGACCTGCTCACCTCGGCGTGGGACCAGAACGCGGGCATCCATGCGACCTCGCCGCTTGCGGCGGTGGTGGAGGAGGTCGCCGGCGAATGGCTGCTGGAATTGTTCGACCTGCCGCGCGCGTCGGGCGTCGGCTTCGTCACCGGTTGCCAGATGGCGAACTTCACCTGCCTCGCCGCCGCGCGTCACGGCGTGCTGCGCCGCGTCGGCTGGGACGTCGAGGCGGACGGACTCAGCGGCGCGCCGCGCGTCAACATCGTCGTTTCCGCCGAATCGCACGTCACCATCGACGTGGCGATGCGCTATCTCGGCCTCGGCACGCGCGCGCTGCGGCGCGTGGAAGCGGATGCGCAGGGGCGGATGCGTCCCGAGCGGCTGCGCGAAGTACTGGCGGCGTTCGACGGGCCGACGATCGTCTGCGCGCAGGCCGGCAACGTGAACACCGGCGCGTTCGACCCGCTGCGCGAGATCGGCGGCATCGCCCACGACGCCGGCGCGTGGCTGCACGTCGACGGCGCCTTCGGTCTGTGGGCGCGCGCCAGCCGCACGCACAAGGCGCTGGCCGACGGCGTCGAGCTGGCCGATTCCTGGGCCACCGACGCGCACAAGTGGCTGAACGTGCCCTACGACTGCGGCGTCGCCATCGTCCGCCACGCCGAGGACCACCGTGCGGCGATGACGTCCGCCGCCGCCTACCTGATCCAGACCGGCGGCGCCGAGCGCGACGCCGTCGACTGGGTACCGGAGTTCTCGCGGCGCGCCCGCGGCGTGCCGGTCTACGCCACGCTGCGCACGCTCGGGCGCGAAGGCGTCGAGGCGCTGGTGGACCGCTGCTGCGCCCGCGCGCGCCAGATCGCGGGCATCCTCGCCGCCGAAGCCGGCGTGCGCGTGCTCAACGACGTGGTGCTGAACCAGGTGCTGGTGCGCTTCGGCGACGACGACGCGATCACGCGCGATGTCGTCACCGGCGTCCAGCGCGACGGCACCTGCTGGCTGAGCGGCACCACCTGGCACGGCATGGCCGCGATGCGCGTCTCGGTGTCGAACTGGGCGACCTCGGAAGACGACGCGGCGCGCAGCGCGGCGGCGATCGTGCGGGTGTTCCGCGCGCTGCGCGGGGATCGGCCCGCGTGAGCACGGCCACGTCCCGATCCGTGGCCATCTTCCTTTGCGCCGCCGGAAGAACATCCGGCGGCGGCATCAGGCGCCGGCCCGCATCGCCTCCGGCTCAGCGTGGCGGACGGCCTGCCGCCAACTGCGCAGTCCGACGATCGCCAGCACGATGAACCCCGCGTACAGCACCGACGTGATCAGCAGCGCCTTGTAGACGTATTCGCCGATGTAGACCACGTCGACCGCGATCCACAGCCACCACGCGGCGATGTGGCGGCGGCCCTGCCACCATTGGGCGACCAGGCTGAAGGCGGTGAGCGCGGCGTCCAGCCAGGGCAGGGCGGCGTCGGTCCAGCGGTGCATGGCGAAGCCGAGCGCCAGCGCGCCGAGCAGGCCGAGCGCGACGTGCGCGGCGGCCTGCCGGGCCGGCAGCGGTGCCACCTCGACGCGGCCGTCGTCGCCCAGGTGGCGCAGCCAGCGATGCCAGC